>JBAZRU010000012.1:0-23671 GCA_041662805.1 Candidatus Hydrogenedentales bacterium
CTTAACACAATGATACGACGGCATCGCGGATTGCGCAACTGAAGAGCCGGCCTGAAGCTGGCGGTACAAGGCGCCTCTTACCGCGCCACGTTGACCTGCTCAGGATGGTTTTCGTGCGATCCAGTCGATTGCTCCAGCCATGCGCGCCCAGTCGTCGATAGGGCGTTCCGGGGGTTTGCCCTTCATTGAGCGCATGAGACGTCGCAGGGAGAACTGGAGCCGGTATGCGGTATTTAGAATAGGCGTGGCGAACTTGAAGGCGCGGAACGGCCCTCGGAATCCGAGGATGGCCGCCGCATCGAAGACACTGTAGCCGCGGCTTGGCCAGACGTATTCGGGCTGGAACCCGCTCAGGGTGAGCAATTCGATCACCCCATTCGGGGACATGTGGAAGAAGCTGTCCGCGTGCCACGGCTCGAGAAAGGCGACGTTGCCGAGGAAGTAACCGCCGGGCTTCAACACGCGCCGCATTTCCTGAAACGCAAGGTGCGGACACGCGAGATGTTCGGTCACCGCCGCGCAGTAGACGATGTCGAACTGTTCGTCGGCCACGGGAAAGAAATGGGCGTCGGACAGGAAACCGGGCCCCCCGCACGTTCGCATCAGTTCGGAATCGGCGGGACGGTAGATATCGGTCCCGAAATAGACAAATCCGGCCTTCGTGAACCAAGTCCTATTTCGGCCTTCCGAACACCCCACTTCGAGGAGGCGCGTGCCGACCGGGGCATCCGCGAATACACGCGCATGCGCCGAATCCATATGGTGCGGGAGGTCTCCTCCGCTCTCGATCAATGGCGGCTCGCGAAACGCGCGCTGGAACGTCGCGGAGTCTACGCGGCTGCGCCGCGAAAGGAACTGGAACTTCACAGTCTGGCCTGCAGCGTTGTATCTGGAATCGTGTTCGATGGTCATGGCGCAACAGATTAACGGCACGGACATGCTTACGCAAGAAGAATGACTCGGAACGGCAGAAGCCGGACCTGTTATTGGGCATGGAAATTCAGGCGCGAAAAAAGACCGGCGGGCCGTGGGGGGGAGGCTCCCCACGGCCCGAGGTGTGGTCAAGCTGTGTGAAGAGGAACTAGAACAAGGAAACGAGATTCGCGAACACGCGCGTTGCCGGGAAATCGCTTGGGAACCGGACAAAGCTCACATGACCGTCCATGTAAAGAACATTGGAGCCGCCGGGCACGTGGTTGTACTCAGAGACCGTCGAGCTGAGGAGGTCGAACTGCACAGCAATGGTGCTTTGAGCTTGGGCAGACGCGGCCGCATTGTTGATATCGCTAATGAAGAAGCGCTCAATGCCTTCACGCAACCGATACATCGTAGGCCCGTTGTTGATCTCGATGTCCTCGTCGTAGACGGCCGGACCGTCCGTTGCCGCATCGGAAAGCGCAGCGATAATCGCGTTCAAGAAGTCGCTGTTGACCGTCGACGCAGCATCGTTGGGATCCTGGCCTGCATTGACATACTCGTCTCCTTGCATCGCCCACGCCAAGTAGAGATAGGAAGCTGCAGTGATTGCGCAGGGATCAATCCCGGCGCTCGGATCCTGTCCTACGTTCCATGAACCGTTCGTAAAGATCTCCCCTGCGCTGGCATCCGACGGACAGATAAGGATATTCACGTCGGTCAGATATTCGGGATATACCGCTGGCCAATCGGCCGTGAACTCGGCGTCCCCACTTCCGAGAGGTGAAGGAAGGTCGTTGGGGTTGTTGTACCCACACTGCAAGTAGCCACCGAAGGTATTGGGTTGCAGGTAGGATGCCCTCTTGAGCATGCTTGGGAATTGCTCACCTTCCGACTCGTTTGAGTACATTTTGTACACCAGACCAACCTGTTTGAGGTTGTTCTGGCAACTGGCGCGGCGGGCGGCTTCGCGGGCGCGCGCAAGCGCCGGAAGCAGGATGGCCGCAAGAATTCCGATAATGGCGATTACGACAAGCAATTCGATAAGCGTGAAACCGGTTTTCCTTTTCATTGTCAACTCCTCGATCGTTGTGGGGCGGCGCAGACACCCGTCCGGCGGCAATGAGCGGCGAGCCGCAATACATACTGCAATACTACATTGGTACTGTAAATGCGGCAAAGAACGCGACACTGCTATTGCCGGAAATACGGCTGCCCTTATGCGGCCGCGACTACCCAGGACACCACCAACAAAGACATCACCACAAGCCTTCACATGCTTGACGAGGGTCAGTATAGCAGATTTTTCGAGTTTTGCAAGGGGGGTAGGTCTGGGGTAATTGCCTGCTCACGGCCAGATTCAGAGCGGTCGCAAGAACTTACATATCAAGCACTTACCGATTTTTATCCGTATAAATCCGTTCCATTTATAAAGCATAAATTCTATCAATAGAGTGCCTGTGCTTGTATAAGACCGTTGCTCTATTGGGATCAGATTCCTAGTGGTTCATTTCGTCTGAATTTGCGAATCAGGAAGTCCTTTGGTTAGGCAAAGAGCCAGCAGGAAGCCAGCGGCACAAATTCACCCGTCTTCAAGGCTCGATTCGTCCTCCCACTCTTCAAACGCAGATCGCAGGATCGCAAGCGGCGACCCCGTTGCCTCACGCAAAGAGGAACTAGAAGTGGCAATTTGACCTGGTGGAAGGGGTCTGCTAGACTCCGTGTCCGCAGGAGCATTCTTTACGATTCTTCGGGGGGCTGTAGCTCAGTTGGGAGAGCGCTGCAATCGCACTGCAGAGGTCGTCGGTTCGATTCCGATCAGCTCCACCATTCAATAATGGGATTCAGGCCGGAGTGGCGCATAGCGCTGCTTCGGCCTCTCTGTCTTGTTTGGGTGGAGTGTGGACCAGTTGGACTGCGTGAATAGACAGCGAGTGGCAAGAATCTAGTGCTTGCGGGCTATTGAGAGTTCCAGCCCACCTGCGTCTACGGAGCATCGAGCGCAGCAGCTCCGGCGGCTTGCGTTGACGCACCGGCTGCTGTGCGGCTTGTGGGGCCGTCTTCACGGCAGGATGCGCACCAAAGGGCGATGTCGCCCCGCGGATTAAGACTCTCCCCCCTTTCGAGAAGGCAACGTTCGATGTATCGCTGGGAAAAGCTAGGTTCAGACTGTTCGTAGCGCGCGAATCGGGCTTTCACGACGGGTAGAGTTGTCTTAGGGCAGACTTCCGCCTCCAAGACACGCATTACTTGGTGTTTTCGCGTCCCGATGTAACGGGAGAGGTTGTAGGACTCGTCGAAGGCGGGCGTGACAAAGGGGACGATGTCAATTGGCCTTGCCTGAAGCCAGCGGTTCCCCTGCACCACCAAGTACGGGACCGGGCTTTCGCAGAAGGCGCGTGCCATCATCATACCCTGGAAATTGGCTTCGAGGTCGGCGTAGGAGTAGACGCCGTCGGTAAGGTTGCCGACGAGATAGCGCTCGCACCACATCCCCCACTCCACCGTCTTTTCCATGGCAGACTCTTCCGAAAGGCCTTCCTCGCGGAATCGAATGTACCGCTTGTGGTATCGCCTTCCGAATCCGAAGAAATGGCTGAGCTTGTCGGTCCCGAGATAGACATCGCCAATGCGGATAGTCCTTGCCATGGGCAGGATGAACGGGAAGGACTTGGCGCTGTAGATGCTCATCTCGAGATGTTCGGGATAGCTGACGGTAGAGGGTGGATAGCGGTCGATGTCGCTGGCGGTGAGAAGGTAGTGCCGGAGCCGGGATTCAAGGAGACTTCGGAACAAATAGAGGTAGAGGTCCTGTGTGACTTGGGCCGGGGCGCGGCTGGAGCCATGAGTCTCATTCTCCTGCGAGAGGAAACGGGAAGCTTCTTCGTTGAGGTACGAATTGAGCGCGGGCGCGGAATCGCGCAATTCTACGTCCCAGACGAGGAATTGATCGGTCTCGGCTGCATAGCCTGAGCATGCCGCCGCAACGGTGAATATGAAAAATGCGACGCTCGATCCACGGGGGGACAATAGCCTTCTCTTCACGGTGCCTTCCTCCGTATTAATGATGCCTGAGAGGAGCCTATTTGTGAAGTAGGGGAATCCATCGCGATGACGTGAATGTACAGGCGCGCATCGAAATAGACGAGCCCGGCCATCCTTGGCCGGGCTCGCTGAAGGCTCATGGAACGCGCCTATTGGCGGTCCCCAGTCTGGGGATTAAGGAGCAAGGGCATGTACTGCCAAGACGTCGGCATCGCGGCCCTCGCCATGGCACACGGCACACGTTTCAACGCCGCTATCCACATCGGAGTTCAGCAGGGCGTGGAAGGTTGGGAGCATACCGTCATGGCACGAAGTGCACGCGGCAGTCTGTGGCAGCACTTCATTCACCGGATTGCCGCCTTGCGTGATCAGTGTGGACAACGCTTCTTCGGGAGTCGGAACGATGTACGTATCCTCCAGGTGGCACATCTCACACTCTTGGCGCAGGCCAGGGAACACGACGTGACTGAAATCAACCGGGTTCTGAGTCGCCGGCGCGGAGAAGAAGCCGTAGATGGTCAGGCCTTCTTCCAGTTCTTCGCCTGTGTGAATGCTGTGAAGCATGTCCTTGAAATTGACGGTCTCGGGAGGCATGGGAGGCGTTGGCGTGCCCACGCGGCGAGCCTCGTCGGTAGTGCTGGGATTGTGACAGAGCACGCAGTAGTCCACGCCTACGCGGCCTTCTCCGTGCGCCCGAATCTCGTAGTGGCAGTTGTTGCACTTGGCTTCGTCCACGACTTGACGGCGGGCGTCAGGTTCGCTGCCATCCACCTTAAAGAAGGTGACTGAAGCGTTTGACGTGCCTTGCGTGACAGTTGCGCTGTTGTGCGTGAACGTGCGCCGTGCGTCGATACCCACAGCGAAGGTGCCGGTCGACCCTGCGGGCAGGTTATCGCCGGAGGCCGTGAAGGTGTACGTATACGTGCCATTGAGATTGTTGACAAGGGTGCCGCCTGCGCCGCCGCCCTTCATGGTTCTACGTTTGTATATCTGGTATTCGGGAGCCGGGTATGCCCACGTTGCGGCAGCGGACCACCCGGTGCCCGTGGTATCCCAATTCACGCCCACGCCGTTCTTGTCGGTGACGGTGAAGTGAATCTTGAGATGGTACACGCCAGCGCTTGGGTTGAGGACCTCGACATCCGTGATTGTCGTGTTCAAGCCCGGAGCATCGTCCGATTCCGTTGGCAGCACGTGGCTCTCATCAATTGGGGAGAAGCCCGGCGCTGACGCCGTGTGGCAGGTGTTGCAGGTGCCTTCAAGCACTGGTGCATTGACAATGCCGTTGGAGTGGTTCGTATAGCCGGCCGGAGTCGCAACCGTGCCGACATCGAAATGGGTACGGTCATGGCACGAGCCGCAACCGGCTTTCGTCGGGTTTTCGAGATGGTAGTCGGGATCGATTGCCTTGCTGTCGCTGGAATGGCATACGGCGCAATTGCGGATATCTTGCGGGAAGACAACCTCGGAATAGTCGTTTCCGCCCAGTTCGTAGGTGCCGCCTGCTTCAACGCTCGGCAATCCCTCGCCTCGGTGGATTTTGTGGACCATAACGGCCATGTCTGCTTCGCCGTTGCTGGTTTGTCTGTTGTGGCAAAGAATGCAGTACTGAATCTCTCTGCGGCTGCCGTGAATCTGCAGCCGGGTATGGCATTTATTACACGTTTCTGTCTCAACGACTTCACGGCGGTCAACGGGGCCATCATCCGGACGGAACGGGAGCACGGCGTTGGTCCTATAGGTAAGCCCGTCGCTTCCAAAGACGCGTGACATCTGGCCGCCTATTTGATGGCTGGCTGCGGTACCGTAGTTGGATGGAATCGTGGAGGCAAAGCGGTACTGGAATGTGCCGTCGTCAAGTTGCGTAAGACCGTTCAGACGAGCACTGTCGTACGTCGCAACGGTATTGCCGTCTCTCGTCGACGTGATATAGCTCACGTAGCGGGGCGTGGTGCCATCGGTTGGGTCATCGAGATACGCAAGAACGAACCGCACGTCGGAGAGTTCCGACTTGGCGATCAAGTTCCCGCGGCCATCCTTTGCCGTGAAATTGACGAGGGGCCTGCGGTCAACGGGGATATCGACGGAGTCGATTGTGACAGCCAAGCCTGGGGCCAGGCCGCCAACAGGACCAGGGCCTGGGTCTCCGGGAGGGCCTTCAGGACCTTCAGGACCCTCGGGGCCCTCAGGTCCCTGCGGTCCTGGGGAGGTGGGGCAGCCTGTGAACAGGGTCCCCAGCACCATGAGGAGTGCCATCAGTATTGCTGTCTTGCGGATCGCTGTGAATTGAATGCTCACGATAAGTCCCCTTTTTTCCTGGCGTGAACGTTCAACCCACAATGAATCGATTGAAAGTTCAAGCCACTCGGTATTTACCCAATTAAAAACCCTGTTACCGAGAATCACCAAAAACCAATAAGCCTTGCTACCCTGCATACTGCCTGGAGGCTGCAAAGGGCTGTTAATACTAGCAGGAATTGTTCCAATTCTCGCGAAGGCTACCAAGGCCGTGAAATCTCGAAATTACTGGGCAATTCCTATGCAATTGTCCTCCTGCTGAACCAATTTCGCTCGCATCGCCTCACCAGAAATGTGCTCACATGAACACTTGTGCTCATTCAACTGTGTCCTAAACGCTATTCGCGTTGGGCCGGGCAATCTCTCTTCAATCATCTGCTCGCTTGACCCTTTTTCATTGGATGCCCATGTCGGCCAGGACTTGTGGACTTTCCTCCTCCATCGCCAGCACACCGTGGCACAGTGTGCAATCCTGACTGATTGTTCTTCCATCGTCGGTAGCGTGATTCCCGTCGTGGCAACGGAAGCACCCCGGGAAGTCCGTGTGTCCGATATTGTTGATATAGGTGCCCCACGTGACGTTCATCTTCGGAAAGACATTTCGCTTGTAGATGGCCTGGACTTGCCCTATGGCCTGATTGACACGTTCGGCGTTCGCGTCGTAGGTGTCGCCGAACGCTCCGCGGAAATGAGTCTCGAGTTTTCGCGAGATGCTATCGAGATCTCCTTCCTCTCCCTTCGCCTCTTGCAGGGCCTCGACGCCAACGCGTTTTACAGCCGGGAGAGTAGCGTCGATCATTCCTTGTCCAAGCGCCTTGTCCATCGCGGCGCCGGGCAAATCGAAAACGTGGGTGGGCCGATTGTGGCAATCGATGCAATCCATGCTGCGCGTCTCGCCTTTGGCCAACTGCTCAGGAGTGTAGTCTGTTCCTTGCATCTTGAACTCGGAGATCGTGCCGTCGGGTTCTTTGACTCGCACGAGGGCGATTTCCTGGCGTTGCGGGTCAAGGGAAACGTAGGTTGTCTCGCGCTTCGGGTCGATGTGCCAACTGTGGATTCCATGGCTTTGGTTGGCGCCGCCCCCAATGTGCATCAGGAGAAGGGTGTACAGAGGCGTGTTGGCGTCATCGTCGGAGTACTTCTTTATGACGCGGAGGCGGTCTCCCGTGAATTTGGCCGGCCAATGGCACTGCTCGCACGTGTCGCGGGAGGGACGCAGATTCTCAACGGGGGTTGGGATTGGATGCTCGTAAGTATTGAAAGTCACGGCCAACAACTGTCCTGCACCCGAGAGTTTGGACTTCACGAACCAGGACGCGCCCGGTCCGATGTGGCATGCGGTGCATTCCACCCTGCCGTGGGGTGAGTTGGCGTGGGCGACCGACTCGGGTTCCATGACGGTGTGGCAGACTTTGCCGCAGAATTCAACGGAGTCCATGTAAACCAAGCTTTGGTAGCTGGTAGCCCCGATAATGAAGCAGTTTGCCAGAGTGAGAAGAATCACCATCCCGGCAACCTGGCGAGTTCTGGGGTTGTTGAAGTCTATTTTGGGGAGGGATACATCACCGGAGGGCCTTGAGTCGATGCCCTTTCTCTGGTCGCTGCGGTGTTGCCAGATGACGCCACCGAGGATCAAGAGCAGCCCGAACACAAAACACGCGGGTAAGACGACGAAGGTGATAATGCCCATGTAAGGGGAAATGAGCAATCCGGCGAGTTCAAGCGCGAAAAGGACAAATATCGTAATAGCGCTTATGGTGGTGAGAGTTGCTCCCAGGATCGTAACCGTGTTTCGTCCGAGGAACCACAAGAAAGAGGCGAACATTGATACAAGTCTGGATGCCATGCCTGTAAGACCTTCCCCACACCTGTTTTGAACTACAGTTGACGGTGTCGACGAAAAGACCGCCGAAACCGGCAACTCGAACTGAGTATGCTCATGACAAATACCGACGGTAGTCGTGATGTCTACTGCTGTGGTGTCACCATCCGGAGCAAATGCTCCGGTTCCTTCACGTATAAGCTGAGGCCGCCGTAGGAGAGCAATTCAGGTGCCATGTTCCGGTGGCGCAAATCAGCCCTGACGAATCCAGCAGAATATCTACGGAAAGGGACCCGGTTTTCGTCGCGCGCTCGCGCCGTAGGAAATGCGAAGTTTCTGTCCATTTGCGCACCTGTGCTCTGAGCACATGTGTCTTTCGTGAGCACTTTTCAGAACTTCAACTGGACCAATTCACGACCGCCCAAGATATGTTTACGGCATTGCCAGACCGCCGTCGGCGACAGACCGAACGCCAACTACTTCGCATTATTGCACAGTTTTCCCGATTCGTACAGGGCATCAACCGCCGTGGCGTGCGCAAAATGGCTGCGATTCCGCAATCTGTGTAGATTCCGGCATTCAAATTGCTTAAGGCCAAGTTGTTCCATGGCTTAGCTGTATCATGTCACGGATAGCGCTTTCGGTTCTCGGCGAGATACCTGGGTGTGTTCGTTTTTAATCAGTGGACATTCCATTTCATTTCTGGTAATTTTGGTGTTGCAAACGGGGTAATCTCAGCGGCAAGGGCTTCCATAATGCCAAAAGCATCAATGCGCAATGGATATTGGCGAACACTTTTAGTGACTATTGTTTTAGCTTTTGCGCTTTTTGGTTTGGGATGTCCAACAAACAGCGGAACGGTCGGTAGCGCTACGACCTGTTTGGCCTGCCACAACGGGCGGACAGCGCAGAGTATGGGGGCGTTCTTGTTCAGCGCCCATCGGAATATCGCGTGCATCACGTGTCATGAGGGAGCGGCTGCGCACGTTCAGAGTGGTGGGCTTGGCGGAGAACTGATCAACCCGGCCAACCGAACTCTTGAGGCATCGAGCAACGTGTGCGTGGCATGTCACGAAGGGCAAGTTGCCGAATACAAGACAAGCGTGCACTTCGCGTCGAACCAAGTGGGCTGTTACGACTGTCATGATGTTCACTCTCCTTTGGAGACTGTGGGACCTTCGAAGAACAATCTACTCTGCATTTCCTGCCACATCGCGGACGGCTTCGGCTCGAACGCCGCAGTTGAGGCTCACACGTTCCATCCCGTTGACCCATCGAATACTGGCGAGAGCCGGTGCACGCTTTGCCACATGCCACCGAAAGGCCGCACCGATCAGGAAGACGGCCCGCACGATCATACCTTTGCGACGATTCCACCTTCCTTCTCCGCGGACGCGGCGAATGCGGGGGTGACCCCGGTTCCGCCGAACTCGTGCGCGGGAACGATAGGGTGTCACGACGGGACGGACCCGAACGCACCGATTTTCGATGTGGATAACCCGGCGCAGATGCAGGGTCTCCAAGCGATATTCGACTTTTGGTTCAATAGTTGATTCGGGGTGACGAAAGTAGCCTGAATGTACTGGGATACAGGGCGGGAGTGCGAGGAGTGCAGAAGGAGAATTCGATGCGCTTGAAATGGTGGGGCGGCGCAACAAGCCTTGGCCGACGTCTCGCGTGTGTGATTCTGGCCGCTGCATTCATACTCTGGATGCCAGTGTCGGAAGGGCAGGAGAAGGCCCCCGAGGCACAGAGCCCCCCCGCCGCGGCGGCACCTGCAGAAACAGCACCAACCGAGGCTGCGCCAGCCGAGGCTGCTCCGGCGGAGAAACCCGCCGAGACACCAGCAGCCGAAGAGCCGGCAGCGGAGCCGCAGGAAAAGGACAGTTCGTGGCTTCATGGGCGCTTTGAGACGCGCTTCGATGGGGCGTGGTCGGACGAGGACCGCGACATCGACATGGACCAGACGCTCGAGTTGAACGTAGATTTCCCGAATAACGAGAAGATGCGACTTCGCAGCATGTTCTGGGTTTGGGAAGATTTCGACTCGGAAGGGAAGAGCGATTCCCTTCGCTCGTTGAACGACAATTATGACTCGGAGGTCCAAGCGCGGCCGGTGCATTTGTATTTGGAGGTGGACGACCTTTGGGGCAAGTCGACGTTGCGCGTGGGGCGCCAGCGCATCATGGAAGGCGCCGCGTTCAATCGAATCGATGGTGCTTACTTCAAGAAACAGACGGCCAACGGCGTGGATTGGTATGCTTTCGCGGGCATGCGGGCATCCTTGCATGAAGAGGATTTCAACGACCCCGTGTTTGGCGGCGGCGTGGCGTTCCAGATGACGCAGTCGACGCGCGTGGCCATCGACGGCTATTGGGTCAATGAAGACAGGAACAGCTCACGAAATTGGCGGATTCCGCGCCTGACGTATTATCTGTATCGGGACTATCCGCGCGATGGCGACGAGAGCTTCGAAGATGGGATGGTGTCGCTGAGCGTATGGCAAGACCTCACGACGAATTGGCGTCTATTTGGCAGGTTGGACCTGAACAATGGCCAAGGCGACGAAGTCACCATGCGGGTGACCGGCTATGTACCGGCGTGGGACCTGACCGTCGAAGCGACTTATAGACGGTTGTTCGACGAGATAGAAGATCGGGCCAACGATCTGACGAGCTATTACCGCATCTTGGGGCCTCAGGAAGAGTATCAGGATTTCCTTCTGGCGCTGTACAAGCCGATTACGGAACGGGTGACGTTGTCGGTGGAAGGACAGGTTCACGATGTGGACTCGAATTTCCCGACGACGATTCTGACGCGGTGGTCGAAGGATTACGATTACGCGTACAAGACCAATCTTGACTATACGCGCATGTCGGCGACGCTTTCCGTGACGCAACTCGTTTGGGGAATCGACGCGAGTTTGATGGCGGAGATCTGGGACGTCGAGACGCGCGATTCATCGTGGTCGGTTGGCGCGGAGTTCGAAAAGAAGTGGGATACGTTTACCGTGACGTTCTCAGGCGAGTACCTCCGCTATGAGGGCCAGTACTCGGCCTATGACTTCTACCCGCACTGGCAGAACGAGGTGCGGCGGGTGTTTTCATCGCTGTTCCCAGGCAGCAGTTCCACTTTTTATGTCGACAGTAATTTTTTGGTGAATTTGAAGGACGTCAAGCCAGTCAATACCAATGAGGACGTATTCTCATTGTCGTTGGAAGGTAAGTGGGCGTTTCGCGCGAACCAGGAGGTCAACCTAGGGGTGACCTTCGAAGACGACGATACTGCCGATTCGCCTCTGTGGCGGGTTCAGGCAGGCTATGCGCTTCGGTTTTGAGCATGCATAGGGAGACTATTCGGATGACGCAACGTCCTCGGTTGATGTGGTTTGCAGTTGCCGTCGGAGTCAGTGTATTCGTCGGGGCGTGTGTAACGCTGACGAATCCTAAGGCATCGAAGGTGGATAGAGGCGTGCGAGTCAATCACGCGTTTCATGCAGAGCAAGGGCTGGACTGTTCAACGTGTCACGAGGCACAGGAGGGTGCGTTTACGTTTCCTACGCATGACCTCTGCTCGACGTGTCACGAGATAAACGTGGACGAGCCGACAAAGGAAGCTTGCGGGATATGCCACACGCGAGAGGACTATGACGTGACCGATTACGTCAAGCCTCTGAAAGGCGATGTGAAGTTCTCACACGATCCCCATGTGGCGAAGATTGAGGACTGCAAGACGTGTCATACCGATCTCGACAAGGGCGCATTGCCGGCAGGTCCTAAGAAGCCGGCGTGCATGGAATGCCACGGAAAGACGGATAGAAAACTGAACGAGTGTTCGGTTTGCCATAACGAAATCAATCAGGAGACGAGGCCGAAGTTCAGGTCCGGTTCGAGGATACCGCATGACGATCCGGCTACGTGGACGAGGGTGCATGGAAGCGAAGCCAAGGTCGATCCGAAGTACTGTGCGTTGTGCCACACCGAGCAATCCTATTGCGACACGTGCCACACAACCACGGCTCCCGATAGCCACACGCTTGCATGGAGGAGAAAGACCCACGGGATAGAGGCGGGATGGAATAGGAACTCGTGCGCGGTGTGCCATGAGGAGAGCACGTGCACGAAGTGCCACCACAACACGGAGCCCGAATCGCACCGGGCGAGTTGGGGACCGCCAATCAATCACCATTGCACGACGTGCCACTATCCGCCGACGAAAACTGGGTGCACGGTGTGTCATGAGTCGGTCGACCACAAGTCCGCTGTCCCGTCGCCTCACCGGGCGCTTCTGTATCCGCCGAACTGCCGTCAGTGTCACCCGGGAGGGTCGCCGATGCGGGCGCCGCATCCGACGAACAGCTCGGTACGTTGCCAGTTTTGCCATTGAGTAGGTACTATCTAGTCATCAACTTTGGAGGATTTGCCATGCGCAGGATAGCGATCCTGACAGTACTTGGAATGTGTAGTGCGTTGTTTGGCGTCTTGTCGGGCGGTTCAGCACAAGCGGCCGACGAATATGTCGGGAATGGGCAGTGCAAGGTCTGTCACAACAAGGCCGCGGAAGGCGAGCAGTGGAAGAAGTGGAAAGAGGAGAAGCACTCCAAGGCGATTGAATCGCTGAAGTCTCCGGAAGCAGAGAAGATTGCCAAGGAGAAGGGTCTCACCAAGCCTGCGGCCGAGTCTCCCGAGTGCTTGAAGTGCCACGTAACCGCGTACGATGCTGCAACGGCGGCCGCTCCGGCAAAGATCGTCGTCGCGGATGGCGTTCAATGCGAAACCTGCCATGGCGCCGGTGCAAAGCACATGGAAGCAGGCAAGCAGAAGATGTTCAAGAAGGACGAAACTGTCGATCCGAAGCAGTTCGTGGCCAAGATTGACGAGGCCACCTGTACAAAGTGCCATAACGCCGAATCGCCGACGTGGAAAGCGGACAAGTACACGAAGGCCGACGGCACTAAGGTTGGATTCGACTTCGAGGAAGCGAAGAAGAAGATTTCCCATCCGAATCCCCTGAAGAAGAAGTAGGTAAATAGGCGGCTATCTGCCGCTGAGATAGACGAGTTGCAGCCTGCGGACATCTTGCGTGACCGCAGGCTGTGTTTTATGGGATACTTACTCTCCCCGTGCTGCACGGGGACCTGGATGTCTACAGAGAACTGGCGAGTGAATTGTTCCGCGACAGCGGATACTGTTCATGAAAATGGCGGGATGGCTGCAAATGATTAACCGTACTTTTCCGAATTACTGGGGTCGAGTGCTGACTGTGGCGCCTGGAGCGCTCGTTATCGGGGCGCTCACGATTATCTCCATGTTCGCGTGTTCATGCGGCAATTCGGACTCGACGCAGACTATTACGGAGACGCGTTCCGTGTCCGAGTCCGCTGCTCCTGCGGCGACAGGAATGTCGACCGCGCAACAGCTTGGCGTAGCCGCGAATGCGGCGAGTGCAACTCCCTATGAGTGGGTAGCTCCGGAAGGTTGGGAGACGGCCCCCCCCACTTCAACGCGTCTGGCCAACTTCAGGATTGGGACGGATGCCGAATGCTATCTGACAATCCTGCCGGGCGGTGCCGGAGGTGCGGAGGCCAATGTAAACCGTTGGCGAAAGCAGATGTCGCTTGCGGATTACACGGCGGAGGAGTTTGCAGTGCTCACCAAGAAATCGGTATTGGGCACGGAGGCCCTGTTCGTTGCCTTTGACGGAACGTATGTGGGGATGGGCGGCTCCGAGAGCAAAGATGGATACAGTCTGCTCGGAGTCATCTTCGACGATAGCGGGAAGTCGGTCTTTGTGAAGATGGTTGGGCCCAAAGCTGTTGTCGACGCGGAGCGCGAGCGCTTCGATTCATTCTGCCAATCGCTTAAGCGAGCGGAGACGACCGATACGGACTCCCGTTTTCCGGAAGGACACCCGGATCTCGGCAGTTTCGCGATAGAGGACAAGGCGGCTTTGCCGGCGGGCCATCCGGACACGAGCGGCGCCGCGATGCCTGGGGATTCGCAACTCCCGGCGGGGCATCCGCCAATCGATTCGGCGGGGACGCCGAGTGGCATGTCGCAACCGGCGACTCTGACTTGGACCGCCCCCGATACCTGGAAACCTGCACCCGATAGGGCAATGCGGATTGTCACTTTTCTGATCGGAGACGGCGGAAAGACCGAATGCTATGTCACTTCCGTGTCGAAAGCCGCTGGCGATGCGGCCGCCAATATCAACCTCCTTCGGGGACAAATGGGACAACAGCCTTTGGATGCGGCGGCGATAGAAGCGTTGCCTAAGGTAACTGTACTGGGGCAGCCGGCGCCGTTTATGGAGATTTCCGGGTCGTACTCCGGAATGGACGGAGCAAAGCGCGACAACTACCTCATGTATGGGGTCGTTGCTCCGATGAACGACCGGACCGTGTTTGTGAAGCTGACGGGGCCTGAAGCAGAAGTGAAGGGTGAGCGGGACCGCTTCGTGGCATTCTGCGAGTCCCTGAAGACTCCGTAGATGTTCAGCATGTCATCTATAATAAGAACGCCTCTGCGTCTGGCCGGTTCCTACTGGGTCACGGTAATAACCTTGTTCTTTCTGCTTGTACTCACGTTCCTGGGAACGCTGGAGCAAGTGGAGCACGGTCTTTTTGTTACGCAACAGAAGTACTTCAACTCGCTCTTTTTGCTGCATCAATTTGGCGATACGCCGATTGTTCTTCCACTGCCGGGCGTGTATCTGCTCCTGATTGTGCTCGGTGTGAACCTCCTATGCGGCGCGCTGATTCGACTGCCGAGGGCGTGGTCGCACGCGGGGGTCTGGATTTCGCACTTGGGCATCCTGGTGCTCCTCGCGGGTGGATTTGTGACCTACAAGAGTTCCGTGGATGGGCATTTGACGTTTTATGAGAATGAGACCTCCGACGAGTTTCTGAGTTACAACGATTGGGAGATCGCCATCTCGGAAGTTGGAGACTCGAAAGCACGCATCATTCCAGGGGCGAGCTTTTCACAGTTGCCCCCGGGGAAATCGACAACCTTCCAGGCCGCCGACCTCCCGTTCACTTTGACGATTTCCGAATTCGCCCCCAATGCCACACCCTCGCCAGCGAAGGATGGCGCGCGCTCCGTCGACGGGATGATGTTGAAGCAACTAGACCGCGACCCTGAACAAGAGCGGAACGTGGCGGGCGCCTACGTAACGGTGCGTGACACCGCATCCGGCGCGGAGCACGAGGGTATCCTTTGGGGCATGGCTCGCGCACCATTTGAGGCGCATGTGGGGGACAAGGCATGGACCATTGCCCTTCAGAAACGCCGATGGAAGTTGCCGTTCAACGTGAGACTCGACAAATTCACTCGCGAGCTCTACCCGGGCACCAATACGCCTAAAGCGTTCAGCAGCGATGTCACCGTAACCGAGGGGGAAACGGTGCAGAAGTACCTGATCTCCATGAACAAGCCACTTCGGTATCGGGAATACACGCTGTTTCAAGCTTCGTGGGGACCTCAGAACGCGCGTCCTAATGACCCGCTTTACTCGTCGTTGGCTGTGGTGCGGAATCCCGCGGATCAGTGGCCGCTCTATGCTTGCATCATCATCACCGTTGGCCTGCTATTCCATTTTGGCCTTCGGCTCAACTCCTATTTGCGGCAACAGAGGGAGCGCCGAACATGATCGGATTCACTCGGTACGTGGCTTCTTGGGCGTTGGTTTTCACTCTGGCATTGGCCATTGTCGACAGCGCTCACTCCGAATCCAGGTGGTCGAAGGAGACTCAGCGCCTGTTTGCGTCACTGGCCATTCAAGACGCAGGGCGGGTCAAGCCACTCGAAACCTACGCAAGCGTCGAGTTGCTGCAATTGAATGGACGCCGTTCCTTGAAGGATACAAACGGCCAATCGCTCTCCCCCATGGAGTGGTTCCTGGACTGCCTGTTCCTCCCGGACGAGGCAAAGAAGTACAAGTCGTTCCTCGTGGAGAATCCGGACGTGATGGCTATGTTGAGCCTTACATCCGAGAAGGACCGCGACCGGTTTTCCTACAACGATTTGGTCCCCGCTAGAATGACCTTGTTTCAACTGGCTTCTCAATACGCGAGCATTCCCGATAAAGAGCGAACTACAGCGCAAGGGCAAATCCTGAATCTCGCGCACAATGTCACGGACTTCGAGGCTTTGACTGGCTTTCTTCACTTCGCACAGCATCCAATCCCAGTTCCGGCCTCCCCCATTTTTGCGGAGATCTTCGGGGAAAAGACCGACGTGCGATTGAGTGAAATCCTGACGCAATCGCCGGCTTTGCAGCAGGCGCTTGTGAAGGCCAATTCCGCGGGCGGCACGGGGACTGCAGAATTACGCACCTTCTTGACATCTATCGATGCGGCGATACGAGATGCGGACGTATTGTCGATCATCCCGCCAGCGGCGGCGAGCGAGGACAAGGAGTGGCTCTCCCCCGCCACCTTCGCCGAAGCCGCATTTACTCAACAGAAACCGGATGCGGTCCAAGTAAGCGTCGTCACCGCATTGGAGACGCTTGCGACGTCCAAGCAAGGGTCCGCCGAGTTCGCCGGAGGGGCCGCTGAGTTGCACCGGACTACCGTGGAACTTGCGAAGGCGCGCGGCGAGTACAGAACTATTCCTCTGGAATTGATTTACTACAAGGCGGACCTGTTTTGGTACAGCCTATATCTCTTTGTGCTTTCATTTGTGCTCGTGGCGATCTCGTGGATGGTCCCCAAGAACAAACTTGTCGGAGCGCTGCTCGTTCCCGCTGTGCTCATACCGACGTGCTTGTTGGTGTGTGGCGTGGCACTGAGGTGCATCATTCGGTCGAGGCCACCGGTGACGACCCTGTACGAGACCATCCTCTTCATCACTGCCGTTGCCGTGATCGTCGCGTTGTTTATGGAATATGCGGACCGCAGAAGAGTTGCGTTGTCCTTGGCATCCATCCTTGGAACACTAGGGGTCTTCCTGGCCAATAAGTATGAGGTCATCGAACGCGGGGACACGATGCCCAGCATGGTTGCGGTGCTCGACACGAATTTCTGGCTTTCGACGCACGTGACCACGGTAACCATGGGATATGCGGCGGGACTGCTGGCGTCTGCAATTGCCCACGTATATGTGATTTCCGCGGCGCTGGGGCTGAAGCGCAAGGACCCGGGCTACTATCAATCGCTCACGCGAATGACGTATGGCGTGATGTGCTTTGGCCTGCTGTTCGCCACGGTTGGGACAGTCTTGGGTGGGATTTGGGCCAACAACAGTTGGGGGCGCTTTTGGGGTTGGGACCCGAAAGAAAACGGCGCGCTCATGATCGTGCTGTGGCTTTTGATCGTGCTGCACGCACGGATTGCCGGGTTCATCCGGGATTACGGGGTCATTCTAGGCGCAATCTGCTGCGGCATGATCGTGGCATTCTCGTGGTTTGGCGTGAACCTGCTCGGGGTGGGTCTGCACAGTTACGGATTTACCAGCGGGATCGCGACGGCACTGAAAACGTTCTATGCCATTGAAAGCGCGATGTTGCTCGTGGCCGCGGCAATCGCCATCTGGAGGCCTATTCCATTGGTGGATTCGAACACCACGGCCCACAACAAGACAGCGGAAAGCGCCGGGTAAGCCAAACGCACGCGAATCCTCACTTCCGCGCCTCTTGTGCGGCACGAACGCAAGGAACGTCGAGGAGACGAGCCCGCTAGATGAATCCGAGGAAGAACGTTCCCAAGTCGAGTCCCAGGAAAAGGAATTGGAACAGAGCGCCGAAGATTGATCCTATCCCGCCGAAGATTGGCTGCAACGATTGCAGAAGATAGATGATAGAGGCAAAATCAAAGTCACCCATTTGACGCGTTCTCCCGCTGTGCACGGCCATACCGCAAACCGGACTTGAACACCAAACCACGCCTGCAGTGACCGCCGACTACACGATCTTCGAGGCGTATTGTAGCTGCTCGGGGCAGATTGCACAAGCGGCGAATAGGGCCATGACGACGGGCAAACGCTTCTAAACCAATGAAGTGGCATCGACCTCGATTTCGAACAACAAGTCATCGCGGCAGATGTCGTTGTTCGAGAGGAGAATCGGAAAATCCTGGATTCCATTCGCCGTCAAGTATCGCTTCAGCATGGGTGCATCATCGCGCTTCTTGAAGTACGCGATGGCGCGAGTCACATTGTCCCAGGTCATTTCGCGCGATTCGAGTATCGCGGCCACGACGTCAAACGTGAGCGAGATCTGAGTCTCGACATCGCCAATATGGACACTCCGGCCATCGGGAGCGATACTCGCTGTCCCCGAGACGAACAAGCGTCTCAAGGTCTCTGTGCGAAGCTCCACGGCACGACTGAAGGAACTGCCGTATGCGGGTGCCGGACACTGCAGAGGAGATGGGACCATTGTCGATATCTCCTCGCATTGCGGCGCCTTCGCGGCAAGCAACCCGGCTGTTAGGGCGGCGCCGGCAGCGTTTCGCCCACCAATACCGGTGCTCGCAGGAACGATCCCATCGAACACGTGGTGCTTACGGAAGAACGCGGTGCGCACTTCGTTGAACTCGTCGTACCATTCGAGCATGCGATAGTTGTAGAACCACGTGCGCACGACGTTATAGAAGTCCATGCCAAGCGAGAACAACGCCTCGTGCATCTGGTCGAGCACCGCTGCCGTTTGTTCTTTCCTGGAACCGGAGATGTCTGGGGCAAGGAGTCCCCCGAGGCGGCAGAACCGGATCCCATCCATTTCAAACGTGGTCCCTACCGGGCGGCCATGGACCAAAACCGGCTCCACCTCTGCCCCTGTGACCGCATAGAGATGGAGTCCACGCAGAGGTTGCGTCGCCTCGTATCCTTCTTCAACCCACGTGGTCGGCACGATGGAGGATCGCAATGCCTCCGCCAAGCGCGGGGCCTTCTGGCCGGATATGCCGAAGACATCGGCGGAGACGACCGATGCCCCCAGCGCACGGACCGTGGCTGCCGCTTTATCGAATAGCAGCTCGTCCGATTCGCCATTGCACGGAACTGCGAGAACGAACAGGTCGTTGCAGGCTCCATACGAAGAAGTAGCAATCTGGACGCCCGGCGCTTGGGCCTGCTGGGCTTGGGCTAGGGACTCATTCTCACACTGGCTCATTGCTACTCCTGATCGCGGCCCCGTGGGCCACTGGGTTCGCCGAATCACAAAGAAAGGATGTACGTTTCCAGGTCGCGGATTTCGTCATCGGACAGGCTCTTGGTTACGCCGTGCCTATCATCGGGATTGTGCTTCTTGAGTACTTCATTCATGGTCGCGGCTCGGCCGTCATTCAGATAAGGCGCGGTACGCCAGATTTCCACAAGAGCTGGCGTATCGAAGGCTTTTCCTTCATCCATGCCCTTGCCCGTGCCAATGTCGTATTGCTTCAAGTCGGTGTAGAGTTCACCCGAATGACAGGTGACGCAGCCCGCGCGCGCGAAAAGGTCTTTGCCTCTCAATGCCGATGCGCTCAGTTGGCCATCCGGCACCAGAGGACTTGGAACCGGCTTGAGGCTTTTCAGATAGGCGTCGATCTTGAGGGCGTCTTCCTCTGGGCGAATTGCGAACTGGATGAAGCGCATTCCGGACCGCACTGCGTATTCGGCATTGTCGCGCACACCCAGGCTCATTGCCGGCGGTGTAACGTGGGCGACGAGCATATTCTTGGTGCTCTTGGGATTCCCAATGCCGTCGTTGAGCAGATCCCAGTTGAAGGCGTCGACGCGAGCATCAGGGTGGCAACTCGCACAACTCTGCCATTGCTGGAAGCACATGCGGGCGTCATTGAAGAGCATTTCGCCTCGACGCTCCGGCGTCTGGTCCGATTCCGGGGCGAGCGCAATCGAACGCACCGCAGGCATGGGATCATCCGAAACATTCGCGATGCTCAAGCTGTCCGAGAAATACTCCGCCGCATAGGCTTTGGCTCCAACAATCGAAAGCGATCGCGGGCCGATTCCAGCGAGTTTGACTCGGCGGCGCAGTCCTGTCAGGAAGGACAGGTCGTTAGGAACGTCTGCTGAGGTCGACGCGACCTCGCTCACCGGTTCTCCAGCCGCCACTTTGTCAAGCTTCGTATGAAGGGCTGCCCGGTCGATGATGCTCAGCTCGTGCGTACCCGCGTGTGAGACGCAGACGTACTTTCCGTCCTGCGTGCAAGCGACTCCCCAAGGGTTGGCAGCGCCCAGTTCCACGTCATCCAAAAGGACCGCATTCACAAGTGCGCCGGACTCCGCGTCGAGGATCGACAGCGCATTGGTGTTCATCCAGCCTCGTTCGAGCTGGGTCGTCGGCAACTGATATCGAGCGAGAATATGAGCAACATAGACAAAGCGGCCATCCGGCGAGACGCAGATGCCGCGAAGACCGGAACTGCCATTGGGAAGCAGTGTTGTGGCCCGCACCTGCTTCGATGCGGTGTCGATTACGGTAACGGCGGCGGCGATGAAGTCGCCATCCGCGGGACCGGAAGGAAGCAGATTGGCCACAAACAGAGTCTTGCCGTTTGGCGTCAGCGCAGCGGCGCTGGGCTCGCGGACTGCGGGAATGCGCGCGAGTTCCTTCGCTGACGGCACATCAATGACCGACACGTCGTTGTTGAACCGATTGCAGACGTAAAGGGTGTTTCCGTCGGCACTGAGAACCGGCGAAAGCGGCGTGTGCCCGACTGCGATGGAGTTTGATACGTCACCAGTGGCGACATTGACACACAGCACCTTTCCCGAGGGCGCGCCATTGGTCACGTAGAGCGTGGCGGCATCCGGGGACAGCGCCAACCCGGATGGCATCTCGGGGAGTGCAATGCGCTTGCTAACCGAGTCCGCCTGAAGGTCGATGACCGCGATAGCATTTGCCGAACTCTCCGCGACAAACAATCGCTGTCCATTTGCCTCAGCGGCCAGGGCAACCGGCGAGCTTGGTCCTTCGGCTTCGGAGGATACAGTGAATACGGCTGCGCACGCAGCCAGAGCGAACACCATGAGAAGATGGCATTCAATTTTCTTGAGCGTTTTCATGATCGTTTTTCCCAGTTCTTCTTCACGGTTCACGTTTCGCTGTTTTGGTATCGCTGGTTGCGGGAATCATGACACGGAATCCCACATTGTGGACTGGACGCCATGCCTCGTACCCGAGCCGGAACGAGGCGCGCGCACGCATGGGTCTGTCAATCCACGAACCGCCGCGCACCACCTTCTTTTCGGCGGCATTTGGCTCCTCCCTCCCATCCGAGGCGATATAGGGGTACGGCTTGTACGTGGAGTTGGTCCATTCGGCCACGTTGCCGTGCATGTCATAAAGCCCCCACGGGCTGGGTTGGTATTTCGCGACGTTCGTCAAGATCCTGCAACCGTCATTGAAGCGACTGTCCTTGGGCAGGAAATCTTCGAACGGAGACGGGTTCTCGATCGGTTGCGGGTTGATGCCAGCAACGGCCAGCAGGCGAACGGCCGCGTCGGCCAAGTTCGCGCATGTCGAGAAATCCGTGTCCATTGTCCCGTACCAGAACGGAGTGTCCGCGCCATTGCGGCAGGCCCATTCCCACTGTGCTTCCGTGGGAAGCGAGCAGGGTTGCCCCGCTTTCTCCGAGAGCCATTTGCAGAACGCTTGCGCCTGTTCCCACGTCACGCGAATTGCCGGGAAGGTGGGGTCCTGCGCGGAATAACCCGGCATGGTGTGGTCTTTGTTGTGCTGGTCGACATATCCGCTGTCATGCGATGAGTCGAACTGCTGAAACTGAGCGTTCGTGACTTCCGCGACGCCCATCCAAAACGGCGTATCGATCTTCACGGCCGTACGGGGCAATTCGTCAGCGGCTCCATCCTCGCTTCCCATGACGAACTCACCCGCGGGGATCAGTGTCAAGTCCAACGTTACGCCGTTGCCGAGGTCCAGCGTGCGATGTGTCTCAGCGCCCGCGGATGCTTGCAGAGCCTTCGCTGCCACGGCGTCCAAGGGCCATCCTTCGCACGCGACAGGGGCCGCTGGGGCTGGCGGCTGCTGCTTCGGAATTACAGGAGGACCAAGGTCTTGCGGCAACTCCGGAATGATTTCGGGATCTTCAGGGCGGCCTGCAAACTGCGTCCGCATTTCGAGGCGTCGCTCGTGGAAATTCGCGGGGATCCTTGCTTGCTCTCCCCACGTTCCGTGGTCGGGAACATTAAGGTCTATCCAGGTGTAGAGTCGCTGCCATGCGTCAGCATCGAGAGAAACACCGTGATGCCCCTTCTCCAGCATTTGGATCAATTCACTCGTGCTTGCGTGAAACTCGGTCGGAAGTTGAACGTGGTAATCGCTTTCCGGCCCTGGGCGGCGCACGTAGGGGTGCAGGGCCAAATATGCTGGAGTGAAGCCACCCCGGCTGATCTGTTCCTTCCGCGAAAGGTCGGGAATCATCTTTCCGTCCGGACGTTCGGCTCCGTTGTGACAGCTCACGCAATACTTGTCGAGCATGGGCTGCACATCTCGCTTGAAGCTGAAGCCTCGGGCAGGCCCTTTCCACGGTGCGATTGCATCGGGAGCCTTTCGCGAGGCAAGTGTCGGAGCGGCCGGAGGCGTCATGTTTTGTTTTTCGTGGCACCCGATGCAGGAGACCGCTTCACCCGGCATGCCGACAAACCAGCTTCTCATGACTTGCAGCGCGCGGCCTTCCGCGTCCAAAGGTTGAACCGCAATGGGAATGTTCGCGGGAATAGTGAAGTAGGCAGAGCCGTCTTCGTACACGGGAACCGTGCCGAGGATGCGGTGGACATCCCAAGGGCCTTCGACACCGATGTTGACGTGGCCGCCCATCTGAGGATACGTGTAGTAAATCTCGTACACGCGGATGCTCTTTACCGAGCCGCGCGGAACGTCTTTCAAACCCTGGCCCTTGTACACATCCGTAATGTAGACCGTGGCATCGGTCTGGTCCGGCTTGACACGGTCAGGAATAACAGGCGGACGTTTCGTTGCCCGGAAGGGAACTGGCTCGAATAGCGAGTAACCGGGAAGGGATTTCAGTGGGAGCACGTTGTCGTATATGTCGACAAGATAGATTCCCCATGGCGATTCGGAATCGGGCTTGCAGGAGACCAGGAAATATTTGTCGCTCAGCGGATACGGGTGCAAGAACCGTGGCCATGTGGCATCCACGAGCGTGTCCATAATCTTGGGCTCGACCTTCTGGCCGTACCCGGGAATGCGCTGTACAATGCCGTCGCCTTCAAAACGTCCCTTGCCGGGATCGAAGACAACCAACTCGCCCATCCGAGGCACGCCGTGATGGCCAGAGACTATCGCGACAACCGCAGAGGGACTGCCAGGGATTGGGCGCGCATAGAAGATGGAGTTCGGCCAGTACGAATTGCTTCCGTAATACTCGACCTGATTTGTGCCGTCGGGATTCATGTGGAAGAGCAAGCGGCTGAAGTAATGAGGCGTGTCCGAATACTCCCAGCGGCTATAGATAAGGCGTCCGTTGTTCAGCACCGTCGGGCACCAGTTGTGGTCCTGATCGAAGCAAAGTTGCCGGATATTCTGTCCGTTTGCATCCATCAGTCAAAGGTTTGCGACGGTGTTGCAGGCGCCGACGCAAGGTACGCCCTGGAAGCA
>JBAZRU010000013.1:0-10738 GCA_041662805.1 Candidatus Hydrogenedentales bacterium
CTGAAGTTCGAACGCGTGTATGCTTCCGCCCGCCGCGCCTTGGAAGCGGGCGACAACAAGACCGCTCTCTCGAAATGCCGCGCCGCCCTGCAACTCCTCGAACAAGAAGCCCTCTACGGGTCGCGTCAGGATGAACTCATCCGCGCGCTCACCGAACAGATCGAACACCTCGCCAGTTCCGAGCACGAACAAGAGGCGTCATAAGCCGGCGTTTTTCTGCCTCGTCGAACATGTCACGGCTCTTGGGTTCTAATGCAGTACGTTCAGCGTGGGGAACCGTGTGTCTCCGCCGGGGTATCAATTGTAGGACGGTGCCCGAACCCACCCGTGTCCAATGAGACCGGGAAAGGAGGAAGCATGTCTCGTCGAGGGAAATTTTGCACCTTCTCGGCAATCCTGTTGCTGGGTTTATTGATGACAATAAGTGTGGACACACCTGCTTGGGGCATGGGGCAGGAAGGCGTCGGGAACGGCCCCCTGCCCGCTCAAAGTGACTATCCGGATGGCCTGATGTCCGTCATTAACGACCCGCATCGCGTCTACAACTCGTGGGTCAACGGAAACGAGCACTTTTGTTTTCAGGGTGACACATCCGTGTTGAATG
Organism: Candidatus Hydrogenedentales bacterium; assembly: GCA_041662805.1. Taxonomy (GTDB): domain Bacteria; phylum Hydrogenedentota; class Hydrogenedentia; order Hydrogenedentales; family SLHB01; genus JAIBAQ01. Next base: position 605 of record JBAZRU010000013.1, read on the forward strand.
AAGCGATGAAGCAGTTCGCGCAGGTCGATACACCCGAGCATGAGGTCGTCCTGCTGCCGGGGCCGGGCAAGGTGAATCGCTTCAATGGCGAGCCCAAGAAGTGCGACTGGATGCTGCACGTCGTCGGGGGAATCGTTAAATCCATGACTGGAAAAGACGGCGAGGCGGGAGTCTGGGATAAGTACCCGACCCTGACGGTGTATGCGAGTGGCGGAGAGATCGATTTGGATGCGCTCCAGATCCCTCAGGGCATTTCGTTGGTAACGCGCGACGACCTGCGGAAGCGGTATCTGAAAGGAATGGCCAGCGCCAACAACGAAACGCGTGCCTCCGGCGCTATGTTTCTGGCAGGCGCCGATCCGTTTAACGGAGACAACGCGACGGCGATCAAGGCCTTATTGAACGACGAGGATTCCTATGTTCGCGCCAACGCAGCTTCTTCGCTTGCGCGAATGGGCAAGGTCGCTGAAGGTGCCGTGCCTGAATTGAAGGAATGCCTGCAGAAAGGCGACCGCTACGAAGAGATCTATCAGAACGCCATCGACAAGATCACCCAAGCGGAGGACCGTTCCAGCGACGCGAAGGAGTACGAGAAGACTGCGAAAAGAATAGCCGAATTCGTGGATAAGACATCTGTCCGCAAATGATCAAAGTTGCGCACAGGCAGAATGACGCTCCCGGTAGCGCCGAATCGGTAAGACTCCGTCCTATGCTTGATCGGTCAAGACAAGAGACGGCAGACTCCGATCTGCTAACCCCCAGTCTTTTCGAGTAGTCCCTGCACGCGTTCCCGCAGTGCCGGGACGACTTCCGCGCCGAACCACGCGTTGCGCTTCAGCCACAGTAGATTCCGAAACGACGGATGCGGCAGCGGCATGAACTCCGGAAAATACTCCCGCCATGCGCGAACCGTCTCGGTGAGCGTGGCCTTCGCGCGCGCCCCAAGATAGTAGGCGTGCGCGTATTGTCCCGCGAGGATCGTGAACTTGCGACGCGGCAACTGCGCGTGCAACCGTGCGTGCCACTGCGGTGCGCACTCCGGACGCGGCGGCAAATCCCCGCCGCGCGGGTTGCGCCCCGGATAACACAGCCCCATCGGGATGATTGCGATGCGCGCCTCGTCGTAGAACGTGTCGCGCTCCACCGACATCCACTGGCGCAGCCGGTCGCCGCTTGCGTCGTTCCACGGAATGCCCGTCTCGTGTACGCGCGTGCCGGGCGCTTGCCCCACGATGAGTATCCGCGCCGTCGGCGCCACCCGCAGCACCGGCCTCGGCCCCAAGGGGAGATGCGTCTCGCACAAACGGCATCCGCGCACTTCCGCGAGGAGCGCTTCGAGAGATTGTTCCTGCACGCCGCCCGACGGCGGTGACGATGATGGGGTTGCCGTTTTCACACCGTCCACTCTACCCGCTGCATTCCCATCAGTCCACATGAAAACCCGGACAAGGAGGCGCTTTCGGCGAAACCGCCCTACCTGGAACCGCGAAATGTTAGGGACGTATCGCTGAAAGGTAGGGACGTTTCGCCGAAACGTCCGGGATTTCCGATGCCGACGCCTCATAGAACATCCATGCGCGAAGCGGGCGCCTGAACCCTTCGGTTCAGGCGCCCGCTGACTGCGTTGGAGAATCTACTCGGTGAAGCTCGCGCTTAGAGGCCGGCGTTTCCGATGATTCCCAGGATGGAAGCCCATCCCTGGTTCACTGGGCCAGGACCGCTAATCGCATACTTGTTAAACGATACATGACCATCCATGTACAGTACATTCGACCCGCCGGGGACGTGGTTGTACGCGCTGGCCTCCGTCGAAAGGCGGTCCCACATAAGTACGATGTTGCTTTGCGCCCTTGAACTCGCAGCGGCATTGTTGATGTCGCTGATCACGAAGCGCTCAATCCCCTCGCGCAAACGGTAGATCGTGTTGCTGCCGCCGCTGCCGTTATTCGGAAGGATACTTGAGTCAAGGTCCTTGTCTCCGGGGTCCGGGAGTGCACCAGCCAAGCCGAAGAGGAAGGCTGCGGCCTGCGCCGGAATCGGATCCGTCTGGGTAATCGGGTCGCCACCAAGGCCCACAATGATCGGAGATACCGCGCTGATGGGGACTTGGGGGTCGTCTCCGTCAATCCTGTCAGTCAACCAACCGGTGTAATTGTAGCTGTTGTCGATAGCATTGTTGCCCATCCATCCCTCGGCGCAGTTGACGCCGTAGAGAGGGGTGCCCGTGACGCGGTCGAATAGGCAGTCCTCTTCGGAGTCCCCATAATCGTGGGAACTCGAAGACGACGGGCAGACCATGATCCATACGTCGGTGAGGTATTCGGGGTAGATCGCGTTTCCATCCGGCCCGAGGCTCAAATGAACATCCAGAGGCGAGCCCTGCGTGGCAAACGGCCTGGCAGACCCGTTGCAGTCGTACATCTGCCCCATGCCGATGTACGTACGCGGGAATTTCTCCCCCTTCGACTCGCCTGCGTACATTTTGTACACCAAGCCCCACTGCTTCAGATTGTTCGCGCAACTCGCACGGCGCGCCGCCTCGCGGGCACGCGCCAGTGCGGGCAGCAGAATGGCGGCAAGTATCCCTATGATCGCAATAACGACAAGAAGTTCAATCAGCGTAAACCCACGCTTTCTCATGACATCCAACTCCTTATTGCCTATAGCCATGCTTAGCTTATTGCTCCGAAACTCACTTCAAATCCTGAACGGGACTCAAGCCGTGCCAACCTCCTTTCCGGAGCGTAGTCACAATGATCCCCCAATGGCAGAATGAGACGTGAAGTGTGGCATGAGCCAAGCATTGGAATTCAGATGCTGCACGTAGGGCAATCTTGTCCACGCTACTGTAAAAAACTCCCCCGACTTCAGTCTCAGTATACTGCGTATTGTGCGAATTTGCAAGACCGAACAAACAATACCCCTTCGTCCCCTCAGTTTCTGTCGTGACCTCAAATGTTGAATGAGTGCCCCACGGCAACACTTTTACCCCCAGTCCCAATGAACTCGAAAGCGACACAGAAGACCCCCGGAGCCTTCAACGGACTTCGGGGGTCGATTGGGAATCGATATTGCTGCTGCTACTAGGCTAGCGCGCCGACGGCCGAGGCCACTGCTGGGCTAACCAAGTGAGGACCAGGATACTTAAAGAATTGGACGTGACCGTCCAGGAACAGCACGTTGCTGCCGCCCGGAACGTGGTTGTATGCTGACACCATGGTGGCGCACAAATCAGCCGAGATCGGGATCTCGCTCTGAGCGGATGCGCTCGCGGCCGGATTGTTGATGTCCGTAATCAGGAAGCGTTCGATGCCTTCCCGAAGCCGGTACACCGTGTTTCCTCCTCCATTGCCAAATCCGCTCAGATCCATTCCGATTGTGGCGTCGTCGCTCATATCGACGTCGTTGTTGCAGCGTTCAAAAGTGTCGGCCGCTGTGGCTAAAACACCTACCAACTGCAAACTGACTGGCGCGTTTTGACCTGGGGTCAGATCATCGCCTATTCCGGGCAGGAGGGCTGGATCGATGTCTGGCGAATCCGCTCGGTCCAACAAGAATCCGAGGTAGTAATACGATTCATCCGCCCCTGGCTGGCCCGATGCTCCATACCCGTCTACGTCGAATTCCCGGCAAGGCACTCCCAATATTGACTCGCCTGTACTCGGGTTGCTGAGGACGGCAGGTTCAGCCTCGGACGGGCAGATCAGCACGTTACCGTCCGTCAAATACTCTGGGTAAATCTGTGGGATGTAGGCATAGAAATAGTCGGCGGGATCGCCGGACTCCGTGGGCCACTGGGTCGATGGAAGACCTGATGCCAAGCCAGTTGAGCAGTCGATCGCAACGCCCATGTCCTTCCGGAACCCTGCGGGCGTGGGATACTTCTCTCCCTTGCTCTCGCCAGCGTACATCTTGAAGACAATGCCCATCTGTTTTAGGTTATTCGCGCAGCTTGCGCGACGTGCCGCTTCGCGGGCGCGCGCCAAGGCGGGCAGCAGGATAGCGGCAAGAATACCGATGATCGCAATAACGACAAGTAGTTCAATCAGCGTAAATCCGCGCTTTTTCATGGCATGTAGCTCCTTAATATGTAACTGCTCAATGACATAGCAACTTACTCGGAACTCGACACAAACCCCCAGCGCAAATTAAGCCGTGCACCCCTCCCTTCTGGAGCGCAGAACGAACGGCCCCCAAATTGCAGAATGAAATGCGAAGGATGGCGATAGCCAGACTCTGTATTCTGGATTGTGCAAATGGGGAGCCCTTATCCACGCTACTGCAATAACGCCCCCGATCACAACGCCAGTATACTGCGTATTGGGCGAATTGGCAAGGGCGCGCAAGCAACTCCTGTCTCGTTTCGAGTCTCCGTCGTGACCACAACGCAAGAAGGCTTGCGTGGTGCTCGGCCTGGTGGTTTTCACTCTGAAATCAGGATGACAGAGACTTAACAGAGCCCCATCTATAACGCCACCGTCACCGGTTCAAGGAACGCCAAGCGCAACGCTACTACGTCCCCGACCCCGCTGAACTCGCCATACACACAATGAAACCCCGGAGCCCGCCGAGGGCTCCGGGGTTCGAATTGGATTCGAGAGTGTCGTTGCTTCTACTAGGCAAGTCCACCGATGAGCGAGGCGACGGCCGAGCTAACCAGATGCGGTCCCGGATACTTGAAGAAGCTGACGTGGCCGTCCATGAACAGCACGTTGCTACCGCCCGGAACGTGGTTGTATGCCTCCACCTTGGTGGCAACTAAGTCGGCCATAATCGGCATCTCACTCTGAGCCTTGGAACTCGCGGCGGGATTGTTGATGTCCGAGATCACGAAGCGTTCGATGCCTTCCCGAAGGCGAAACACCGTATTTCCACCCCCGTTGCCATATCCGCTCAGGTCTATTGGAAGTACGCCATCGCTCAGGTCGATATCGTTGTCGGCCGTTTCAAAATCGCCTGCGATATCGATCGTGAACAGCGTACCTACCATCTGAAAACTGACCGCAGCGCTCCCTGGAGCAAAATCACTACCAACTCCGGGCAGGAGAGTCGGGTCGATGTCTGGCGAATCCGCCCTGTCCAGCATATACCCGATGTAGTAGTATGACTCATCCGCTGCGGGCTGGCCCACGGCTCCATACCCGTCTACGTTGAATTGCCGACAAGGCACGCCCAGTACCGAATTGCCCCCGATCGGGTCCGTAGTAACGCCCGGGTCGGATTCGGACGGACAGATCAGCACATTCCCATCCGTGAGATACTCGGGATAGATCTGAGGGACATAGGCAAAGAAATAGGATGCGGGGTCGCCGGTCGTCGTTGGCCATTGGTTAGAGGGAAGACCGGCTTGGATGCCTCCCTCGCAGTCAATCGCTACGCCCATCTCGCCCCTGAACTGGGCAATTGTTGGATACTTCTCGCCTTTGCTCTCTCCCGCGTACATTTTGAAGACAATGCCCATCTGCTTCAGGTTGTTTGCGCAACTTGCGCGGCGGGCTGCCTCGCGGGCACGCGCCAAAGCGGGCAGCAGGATAGCGGCAAGAATACCGATAATGGCAATTACCACGAGTAATTCAATTAGCGTAAAACCACGCTTTCTCATCGCAAATATCTCCTTGTGTTACCGGGTAAAATGCACTAAGTTCATTAAATCCAGTACTGCTAAGGGGTTAATAGAAGTGATGCCAAAGACCTCCTTCCTGCCGCATCCTTTGCCTTCTTGAGCACACTCCACGCCTTTTCTTGTTGAAAGGCTCGTAAAGTGATAAATAGGCACAAAATGCGACAGCCCATCCCTAACGTACGCGTCCGGAATTACTGCCACCAGACAGACATACGACTTGCAACTACTCAATTATAACTCGAAGTTCTTGTTCTGTAAACAGGCAGAATTCGGACGTAGTTTCGCTAAGTACAGAAAGCGGAATTGATTACGCCAGAATTATATGTAAGATGATAAGATAATAAACGAGTCGTGTAGCGATAGCCTCGTTTCATTCAAGCGGGCAGTTGGGCCCGCGAGTGGACCTTCTGACAATATGGATACCGCATTACCGAGTTTTCGGATGAGTCGAAGGCCCGGAATCCTGACAGACACGCGTCGCAGTGTCCACAAGTCTTTATCGAAGCGCGAGTTGCACGAGGTTATGTAGCCGCCTCGATTTCCCTCGCTCGCTCCAGTGACCCTCGGTAGTAGGCAAGAGACAGAAAAACGCCCCCGGGGGACACCGGGGGCGCTGGCAGGTAGCCGCAGTTGCCCACGGCCGGGTGAGACTCGGGTTCCGCGTGCGGCGGTTCCCTAGGAGTTGGAGGCAAACTTGGCCGCTTGCTCAATCAACAGCGACGCGATATCGCCGGCGTCGAACGGCCACTTCCGCGCCAATGCGGCCCTCCAGGGTGATGCTCGAGTGTTTCTGTTTCGACATCGTGTATTCCTTTCTCATGAAGCCGGCGGCGCATTCGTTGCGGCTTCGGGCGTTGCGTCGTTTCGTTTGGCCTGCGCGTTGTCTTCTCCGTGCGTCGCGGCCGCTTCGTCCCCGGCGACAACAAGCGCTTCCGTGATGGTCTGCTCGATCTCCTCAGGCGACACGGGCTTTGCCTCCGCACACTGCCCGGCCATCCGTACCACGTTGCGCCACAAGGGACCATCTTCGGATTTGTTCTCGATGTGCAGCGGCGTCTCCTTCGCGTACAGGCCCGCCCACACGTCGCGCACTTCTTTCCAGAACCGACTCGTCTTGTCCCAATACGCCTGCGCCGCCGAGAAATCGAACGTGTCGTCGCGCTCGTACGTATTCAGGCCCGTTTCCCTTGCGATGATGCGCCGCTCGCCGTCGCGCAACACCAGCTTGTAGTTGTCCTGCTCGTGCGTCCACCCCGTCGGGGTAATCGCCTGCCGGTTCTTGCCAACCAACACGTCGTAGTCTTTTCGGACCGTGTGCTCGCGGCGCGGCAAGGGGCGCCACGTCTCGTTCGATTCCCAATAGGAGTACCCTGCGATGTGGTTCCATGTGCCGTATCCCGCATAGCGCGGGCTGTCGTCCACCTGGAATACGGACTGGCTCCACGTGCCGCGGATATCCTCGGGCGTCAAGTGCCGAGGCTCCCAGGTCAGGCGCCCCGCGAACTCGTGCATCACCGCGTCTTCGTACTGCCAATCCTGCCGCCAATGCTTCACGATGACCGGCTTGTCGTCGCCAACCAGCAGCAAGTGCTGCAAGCTGATGAAGTCGCCCCGATCTTCGAGCAGCAACACCAGTTCCATTCCTTCCGTCTCGGTAGGCTTGCTCGGCGTCGCACTCGGGTCCAGTGTTACCGTCTCGCGAAAGTCGAACGTCACCTTGTATTTTCCCGCCATGGCGAGAATGGCCTTTCGGTCTTGCTCGAACGCCGCGTCCTTGACTTGGCTGGACTTGCCTGGATCGGTATGGGGAGTGCTCGCGCAGCTCGCCGCCAATAGCGACACGCACAAAGCTGCGATGGTTCCATGTAAACAACTCGGCATCTTTCTAATCTCTCCTTGGTAGTTCGGAGGGCGGGTTTTCCAACCCGCCATTGAATTTCCCGCGGCGGGTTGGAAAACCCGCACTCCGCGTTGTGTTCCTGATCGATCCGTCGTAATTGGGCTCCGGCACTAATTTCCGTGCGTCGCCATCTCTCCGAAGACCTGGGCCACACCGGCCAGCACCGGCGCTGCTTCGTTGTAGCGAACGAACTGAACGTGCCCGTCCATATAGAGCACATTCGAGCCGCCCGGTACGTGGCTATACTCGTCGACCGCTGTGCTTAGGCGATCCATCATCACCCACACGCCGCTTTGCGCGCTTGCCGTCGCGGCAGGGTCGTTGATATCGCTGATCAGGAAACGCTCGATGCCCTCGCGCAGCCGGTGCAGGCTGTCTCCACCCGCATTGCCGAGTCCCGCGCCGTAGGTAGAAAGGTCGAGATCCCGGCCCACTCGGCCACTGAAGAACTGGCCAATAGCTTCCGTGAACCCGCAGATGAGTTGGCTGGGTCCCGAACCGTCTGCGCCCGACACCAGGTCCGCAATCGGCCCGGCGGGGTCATCGGCATCGATTCGATCGTAGAGGTATCCTGTGTACCAGTAGTTCGCGTCCATCATCGGCAGTCCGCGGGTTTCCGAGAACTGTGAAAACGATGGTCCTGGCGAAGCCTCATGGCACACAGAATGGGCTTCCCAATCTCCCGTCTTCGGGTTCTTGAGATCGTCTAATGTAAGTACTGCCGAACTCGGGCATACCGCCAGCGCCGGGTCGGTCAAGTATTCGGGATAGACTTGGCTCATCTGGGGATTGAACCAGTGCGTCGGAGCCCCTACAAACTGCTGCCCCGGAAACACGGTTGCTCCGGTGTCACAATCAATGATCGGCTCCCATGACGTCTGCATACGGGGGAACTGCTCGCCCTTCGCCTCGTTGGCGTACATTTTGAGGAGAAGCCCCCATTGCTTCAGGTTGTTTTGGCAGGCAGCCCGGCGCGCCGCTTCCCGGGCTCGCGCGAGCGCCGGTAGAAGTATCGCGGCCAGGATGCCTATAATCGCGATCACGACAAGAAGCTCAATCAGAGTGAAACCGGACGGTCTTGTTCTGTGTTTCATTGGTAGGTTCCCATCGCCGGCCTGAATGACTCAGCTCGCCACGGCTCTCAATCCATAGGCGGCTGGGCGTTCGGGCCCGGCTTGTTTTCCACATCGCTTCAATCAACTGGTCTGCGCAAATCCGTGTAACTGCTTCAAGTCTTCCTTTGCTCGACTTCTATTCCCCTGCGAAACCCTCCTGTAGTCGCCCCTGCGTTGCCGGGAGACCCCTGCTCCTCTGCGGGTAACACGCCATCTGTTGTGCGCTTTCGCCGCAAGTCATTGTAAGAACTTGTCTTGTGCGGATAATCACGCGTCGAAGTAGTCTTATTATACAATTGTTCTGTATACAAATCAATTGGCTTACTATAATTGTTTAGATTTGCATAAGAATCTAAAGGTCGTACGCGACCTGCCCCTTGTTTCGCGAATCGCCTACCACCCCTCCGAACCACCTCCAGTTCGTTGCACCGCGCCTTTGACTGGCATGTCCGCCAGTGCTAGACTCTTCATCGTGTGTATAGTGGCGCAACGTGCCCGGTTATCGAGTCGGCCGCATCGCGCGTGCTCCTCGCTAGCTTCCGGCGCAGCCTTTCCATAGGGCAGTCGACACCGGCTGCTCGGAATGAGCCCTCGAACCCACATGTCGCTTCTCCAAGCGAAGCGCGATCCCTAAGCGGACCGCTTGAACTACGGTCCCGGGGTGGTTGTGTCTTCCATTCCGGAGACGTCATGGTTCGCCGGGGCGCTGGATCCTCAGTAGGCACGTTGCAATCGTGGGACACGGAATTCGCAGAGTCGATGTCCGTGCCTGGAGGGGATTCGTCCCATGTCGCTTGTTGTAGGAACCCTGTCGAAAAGCAAGCTGTTCGAGATCTTTCAGACAGCCATCCACGAAATCATCCGGCAGAAGGGGCTTCCCGCCGAAGTCAGCATCAAAGCCGAAGAGAACGAAATCGTTTCACGGTCCAAAGATTTTGCGAAACGCGTGGACTATTTTCGGTTCGACTTTCCGGTCAAGCCGGGGTCCGATCCTGAGGTCATCAAGGGCCAGCTCGAAGCCGCGCGGATTCCGAATCAGACGAAGATCGACGATGGGAAATGTTCGATCACCCTGCCCTCGTTCGAGTGGTCGCAACTTCGCCAGCTCGAGCCCGTCGACCGCATCGTCGTTGAACACGCAAGATCCAGCATCCGCTCGCGATCTTGGCAGGTGAGCATCGGGTCCTTCTCCCGATTCGATTTCAACATCAACGTGCTGATCGAGGAGATGCTGCAGAAGAAGGGATCGGACATTCACCTGCGCGCGGGCGCCCCGCCTTACATGCGTATCGATAGCGACCTGGAGCCGCTGGATCTGCCGCCGCTCAGCGCTGACGACATGCGCGAAGTGGTGTTCCAATTGGGTGGCCAGCAGCAACTGGACATCCTCGATGCCGAAAAGGAAAGCAGCTTTCAGTACCACCTCGCCGGACTGTGCTATCTGCGTTGCAGCGGGTTCATCAAGATGGGCGCCATGGCCTTGGCCATTCGTTTCA
>JBAZRU010000013.1:10748-23548 GCA_041662805.1 Candidatus Hydrogenedentales bacterium
TTCCCTTCGACAAGCTGGATCTGCCGATCCATGTGCGCGACGTTGCCGACGCTCACCGCGGTTTGTTTCTGGTCTGTGGCGTGACGGGTAGCGGTAAGTCTACGACTTTGGCCGCCATGCTCGATTACATCAACGCGACGAGAAGCGCGCACATCATCTCGATCGAGGACCCGATCGAATTCGTGTACTCGGACAAGAAGAGCATCATCTCGCAGCGCCAAGTGGGGCGCGATACGTTTTCGTTCGCGAATGCCTTGCGCGGCGCATTGCGCGAAGACCCCGACGTGATTCTCGTAGGTGAAATGCGCGACCGCGAAACCATTCGCGCGGCCCTGAGCGCCGCGGCCACGGGCCACTTGGTGTTGAGCACGCTGCACACGATGACCGCCGTGGACACGGTTAACCGCATCATCAGTTACTTCCCGCACGACGAACGCGACGTGATCCGGCAGGAATTGGCCTACACGCTGAAAGGCGTGTGTTGCCAGCGGCTCTTAAAGCGCATAGGGGGCGGGCGTATCCCCTGCGTGGAACTGTTCCTCTGCAACCTTCCGATGGTGCGCGACTCGATCCTCGAAGGCGACCTGCAACGGCTCTACAACATCATCGAAGTCGACACCGACATGAAGAGCTTCGACCAATACGCGGTGGAATTGTACAAGCGTGGCGTCGTCACGAAAGAAGAAGCCGTCTCCGCGTGTAGCGACGAGCAAGGCTTCGAGCGTGTAATCACCGGCATCAAAGGCACCGAAGGCCGAAAGCTGCTGAAGTAATCCGGCGTCAGACCCGCAGGTCTTGTACGGCCGTCGCGAACCCTTCGATGGTGTTCTCGACAAGTTGGTTCTCGCCGGTTTCTTTGCCGATGCGCACGCCGACCCGCGTAGCCGGTCCACGCGTCTCGCGGATTTCGTTGCGAGTGAGTGAGTTGCCCGCTGTGACGCCCTGAATGTCCACGCCGATGCCGTCGTCGCCGCCGCTGTCGGTGATGCGATTGCTCTCGATGCGATTGCCCGTTGCGGTGAAGCCTTCGCCGCGCTCGGGCCGGAACAACAGGCCCACCTTGCTGCTGCGCACCACGTCGTTGTCGCGCACAAGATTCTCGTCGTCGCGATGACCAATCGATATGCCGCACTCGTTCTCTTCGATCCGGTTCTTCTCGGCAAGTCCGTACTTCGTTCCCCAGCAGAAGAAGATGCCGATGTTGTTCCGCTCAAACCGATTGTTGCGTATGACCGGACGCTGCGAGCCCGACCCCGGATGCACGCCCAGGCCTGCGTTGTCGTGGCTGTGACACTCCTCCACGATCACGTCGTGGCAAATTTGAAAACTGATGCCGTCGCCGTTGTAGCTGCGCGCCGTCACGCCGCGAAACGCAAGGTTGCTGCAATCCTGCATCCAGATGCAGCCCGCGTAGTTGCCGTCGAGGTTCGCGTTCTTCTCCCGGTTTCCGTCCAAGGCGATATTCTCGATGGTGATGGCGCTTGCGTACTCCGCGGTCAGCAGCGGAAACAGCGTTTGCACCGTCGGCGTCTTCTCGGTCCAATAGTTGTCGCGCAATCCCTTGTCGAGTTTGAACCGGTTGCCGTTCCGCGCCATTAAGGTGCGCTTCGCGACCACCATGCCGCCATCGTGCGGATTCGCCGTCCGCAAACACACACCGTCGCCCACGGCAAACCCCGACGCATCCTTGAGCGTGATCTCCTGATCGTACCAATCCGAGTCTTCCGCCAATGTCGTTTCAATCGACGGCTCTTTTATCAGGACACTGTCTAACCCGCTGCCCAAGATCCGTATGTTCGACGGCAGATACACGGCGTTCTGCATGCGGTAGGTCCCTGGGAGAATTCGCACCGTGCCGCCACCCGCACGGGCCATGTAGTCCACCGCGGCTTGAATGACCTTCTCCGTCACGCCAACCAGATCGGCATCTTTCGGGCCGACGGTGATTGTCAGGCGTTCGGTCCAATCCGGTTCGATAGCCGCGTCGCCCGATGTGGCGCGCGGACGCGTGACGGGAGGCAGGTCGCCGGCCACGGCAAGTCGCGACACGGTGGCGGCCGCCATGAATGCCCCAGTCGATTTCAGCAAGGCGCGCCGGGTCAATCTCGTCGAATACTCTGGAGTCATGTCTACTCTCTCCTTCTGGCCGGGTAGTTGCCCTGACGGGACTGTCGCGTCACAGTCTAGCGCAAACGCGATGTCCGCGTAAGGTTGACTCGCGGCCTAAGAGCCGTATACAGCTTGCGCGAGGGCATTCTGCAGTCAGGTCCACAGCGACGAGTTCAAGGACTGCGTGACGACGATGGCGCAATACACCTTCGACACGTTCGGGAAGTTCCCGGGAACCGTGCCGTCGATCCACGTGCTGATGTACCTCCAGGCGCATCACCTCGACTTGGAATTCTACGACAAGCACTACGGACCCGGCGCGTACCTGCACACGCACGCGCACCACATGGAGCTTTGGCACTAACGCTATGCGCGCTTGCCGGAGGGCGTGGCGGCAGGCAGGGTCACCGTGAAAGCGGTGACGCCGGCTGAAGTCCGCGAGTCGAGGACGAGGTCGCCTTTGTGGGCGCGCACGATTTCGCGCGCGAGACTGAGGCCGAGGCCGACTCCGTCGACGGAGCGGTCTCGCGATTTTTCGCCGCGATAGAAGCGGTCGAAGATTTTGTCGCGATCCTCTTCAAGAATGCCCTTGCCCGAGTTGGCGATGGTCAGGCGAGCACCGGAAGGATCGCCCGCGAGTTGCACGCGAATCCAGCCGCCGTCCGGGGTGTATTTAACGGCGTTGCTCGAGAGATTCTGAAGCACTTGGTTCAGCAGATCGGCATCGGCGCTGGCCCACACATCGGACTGAATATCGCGGTCGACCTTGAGTCCCGGCGCGAGGATTTGGCAGTCGTCGCACAGCGCTTCGACTGCTTCGCTCAGGTTCACGGGCTCCAGATTGAGCGTGAGCCGCCCCGCATCCGCGAGCGACAACAGGAGCAGTTTTCGCGTGATGGCTTTGAGGCGCTGGACTTCGCTCAAGAGTTGCGAGAAAAGTTGTTGGAGCGGCGAGCCGGGCGGCGCTTCTTGAAGCGCCTGCTCCACTTCGCCTTGCAGGACCGTCAGCGGTGTCTTCAACTCGTGCGAGGCATCAGCGCTGAAGCGGACTGCCTGCTGATAGCTGCGCTCCAGACGATCCAACATTGCGTTCAGCACCGTCGCCAAGCGATGGAATTCGGCGTCTTCCGGTTTCACGTCCATGCGTTGATCCAGGCCTTGCGCTGTGATGCGTTCGGCGGTGCGCGCGAGCGCCTTCACCGGGCGCAGCGCGCGGTCTGAGATCAACCAGCCGCCCGCTCCAACGACGAGAAGCGCGGCCAAGTAGGCGATAAGAAACGCGACACGCGTGCGGTGTACGTGATCGACGTGGGGGCCCAGGTTCAGGCCGAGAACCAACGTGACATCGGGGTCGCCAAATACGCCGATACGCCACGGCGCGCGGCCGTCCGATACGGTGAAGAATTGCGCAGGACGCTGTTGAAAGGGCGGAGGCGGGCCCGGCCTTCCAAAACCTGGACCTCGTCCAAGTCCGCCACGACGGCCACGCCCAAAGTCGGGCGGATGGCCATCGGCATCGCGGGAGCGATTCACATCGTCCAGGTGTGGAGGCAAAGCGCTATCCTGAGTATCTCCCAACTCATGGACTTCTTGAGGCGGGCCGGACTCCGGCGGCAGGCCCAGGCCCAGCGCATCCTCGCGTGGCGGACGGGGCCTGCCATCCACCTCCGGCATCCGATCGGGCGCGGGGATGCGGTCCATCGGCAATGATTCGGGCCAGCCTGGCGAACGATACAGAATGTCGTCGTCGGGTCCCTTTACGAGCAGGATGAGCGCATCGTCGCGATCGGGGCCGAAGACGAATCGCAGCGATTCGCCGACGCGTTGCCAGTACTGAGATGGCCGGCGCAAGCCCACGTGTCCGCCGGCATTCCGCCGAAGTTCGTCGTCGATGCGGCCAAGCTCAATCCGTTCGGTCAACAGCAGCGCCCACGTTCCGAAGGCGGCAAGCACGAGTCCCGAAATGACCACTGTCAGTAGTGCGATGCGAATTCTGAAGGATAGGGCTTTCATGGCGGCAACTACGTTGCCCCCTTAAACCGGTATCCGACGCCGCGCACGGTTTCAATCAGGGCTTCGGCAGCTTCCGGACTGACCTTCTTGCGCAGCCGCTGAATGTGCACGTCGACAAGATTCGTGTTGGGATCGAAGTCATAGCCCCAAATGTGCTCGAGGATTTGCGTGCGCGTATACACGCGGCCCGGAGACCGCATGAGGTATTCGAGCAGGTTGAATTCGCGCGCGGTGAGACGCACGTCGCGGTCGCCTCGGCGTACGTCGCGCGTTATCAGGTTCACGGATAGGTCCCCCGATTGCAGCGTCGTCAAGCGTTCGCCGGAAGCGCGTCGCACGACTGCGTGCAGGCGCGCGACGAGTTCCTCGACGAAGAACGGTTTCGTGAGATAGTCGTCCGCGCCGAGGTTGAGCCCTTCCAGGCGCTCATCCAATTCCGACCGCGCCGTCAAGAGAATCACGGGGACCGCGTTCTTCTTGGCGCGCAAGTTTTTCAGGATGCTCAGGCCGTCGCGGCCCGGAAGCATGATGTCGAGCACGAGCGCGTCATAGGGCCTTTCCAACGCAAGGGTGTAGGCCTCGTCGCCGTTGTAGCACACGTCGACAACGAACCCCTGCTCTTCGAGCCCCTTCTTGACGAAGCCCGCGATCTGCTTTTCGTCTTCTACAACAAGCACTCGCATGATTCGGGAGTATAGCACCGAGCGGTGCGCAAGGAACGCTCGCGCCCATTACAAATTCGTAATTCATTCTCCGGCCTCGAGTTCATGAGCGCCTGTTAAAGTCCCGGCAGAGACGAGAGCGAACGAGGGACCTCCCGGAGAGGCCGCCCTCAGAGAGACCAAGGTGATTGTTATGTCGCTTAGCCGTGAAATAGACCAAGAGGAGGAAGAAACCATGAACGCGAAGACGCTACGTTTGTTCGCGGTCCCAACCGTATTGCTCGCCGCATTGCTTACGGCAAGCGTGTCGAACTGGGTGTCGGCCCAAGCGCCGCCTCCCGGACCCGCGGGTCCGCCAGACGCGCAGGCGGCTCCTCCGCAACCTGCGGATGTGGCTCCGCCAACCGCGGGAATCCCTCAGCAGCCCGAGGACATGCCCCCGCCGCCTCCGGAAATGGGGGACCGCCAAGGGCCGCCCAGGCCCGATGCCGCAACCATCTTGAAGGACTTCGACAAGAATGGCGACGGCGCCCTGACGCAGGACGAAATTGCTGTGGCCCTTGAGAATCTTGGTCCGCCTCCAGGTGGTCCGGGACGCGGCCAAGGCCGTGGTCAGGGACAAGACTTCGCGCAAGGTCCAGGACGAGGCTTCGGTCCGGGGCAAGACTTCGGCCAAGGTCCAGGTCGTGGCTTTGGTCCAGGACAAGACTTCAATCAAGGCCCAGGGCGCGGTCAAGGTCGTGGCCAGGGACAAGACTTCAATCAAGGCCCGGGACGCGGTAATGGCCGTGGCCAGGGACAAGACTTCAATCAAGGTCCGGGTCGTGGCTTTGGTCCAGGACAAGACTTCGATCAAGGCCCAGGACGCGGTAATGGCCGTGGTCAGAGACAAGAAATGGCCCAAGGTCCGGGACGCGGCTTCGGTCCGGGTCAAGACTTTGACCAAGGTCCGGGGCGTGGACCGGGACGTGGTCCGGGACAAGACTTCAATCAAGGTCCGGGACGTGACTTTGACGGGCAGTGCGACCGGCAGGGCGCAGGCCCCGGCCAGATGCGGGGTCGAGGTCCTCAAGCCAACGCAGACCAAGGTGACTTCCGCCGCATGGGGCCGCCCCAGGGTGGTGAGCGTCTTGGGCCGCCGCGCGGCAATCCCGAAGAGCGGTTCAAGGCAATGGATACGAACGGGGACGGCGTGCTCAGCAACGATGAGTTCAACGCGTTCCACGCCAAGCTACGCAAATCCATCCCATCCGAGGAAGCCGGCAGCCCCGCGGGTCCTCCTCGTTGACGACGGCACGTGAGCGTTAAGAAGCTCACACGTGAGGGGAGCGTACGTGATGGCGCTCCCCTCCGCTTATTATGAAGGCTTTGAGAAATGGGCAGTACGCGCGAACACCCCACGAAAGGGGCACCGGCTACCAGGTACTCAACGCGGTGGGTGTTGAACAACCTCAAGATTTCGCTGAAGTCGCGCGGTACATTCATCGTAACCATAGTTGAGTTGCCGGAAGAATTCGACGGCTTGGAGACGTTCTTCGGCGGTCTTTGACAACCAAAAGGCCTTGTCGTTACCCTGATGGGAAAGCGAAGAAACCGTCAGGACTGTCTTGTCCAAGATGAGCGAGTCAATGAAGTTCATACACCGACCACGATACCAGAATTAAACGTGGAAACCGCGTTGAAGTCCGGAGAATGGACGTTACCGCTTGTACGTGTACGCCTCTCCCCACGTCATGACGAGTCCAGGAGTTGAGCCTTTGGACAGTTTGTCGTAGCTCTTTTCGTATGTTTCCCGCAACTGCACAGGATGGCCGACTTCATTCTCGTGACCGGTTAGCACGAGTCGCGGGTTGAATCCGTCCACCACACGCTGAAACCCGAATGTCCAGGCATTTACCATCAAGACATCCACTTTGTGACGCTTGCCTATCGTGTCGATCCATTTGAAATCGCTGCCCATGTTGTACTGATCGCCCGTGTGCGCAAAGGACAACTTTTCCGGCGTCATCACAAGTACGACGTTGTTCTCGAAGTCCATCCTTTCTTGATGTCCGGGATAGATGACGATACGCAACCTTGCGCCTTTTGCATTCAGGGAAACCGTCTGTTCCTTGTCCGGATCGCGTTCGAGAATCAAGAACGATTTCGTAAGGGACGCAGGGAAATCAATATTGGGCGGCGCAATAACAGGCTTTCCTTGATTCACGAATATCTGGGCGACATCTTCGTGCGTATGGTCTACATGAGGGTGGCTGATAAAAAGCACATCGCACTGCGAGACGATTCGCTCCAACAACCTCGCATCCATCCGCAATTTGTTGCCGAGCCAATTCGTCAGATCGAAGGCAAGTGTCACCGACTTCGTACGCACGATGAACGTGTGGTTGTAGAGTTTCCAAATCCGCGCGCCGTCGGTTACCTTCGTCTGTTCCATCTCCTCGACTGCTTGCTGTAGGCGGCCCCGCAGAAAGTCCTGAAGCGCAGGCCGATTCTCTGCTTCGGGGTCCCGTGTAAGCCGGTCGATTTCCTCCAGTGCAATACGCCGTTCTGGCGCTTCCGGCGCGCTGGGCGGATGCGCCAGAACGTCGCTTACACCGGCAAGGGCTGTCGCGAATTCCTCGGCGGAAAAATGACTAGGAGCCGCTTGGGTATGTCCGCCTGTCGCAATAAGCTGCACCAGGCCCAACCCCACGAGAATAGACACCCGTGCACAAAATGACTTCCCCATACTTCCCCCATTTCCCCGGATTTGAGTCTACTCGCTCACATCATAGTCCATGTTCGCTGTAAGATCGAAGCAGTCCAGTTTGAGAATGGCCGGTCGAATCGTGACCGATCACGCCTATATGCTAGCAGGTGACTGAGGTCCGTAGGATGTGGCGAAGAGGCGCTTTCGGCGAAAATGTCCTACCTCTGACGCGAATGCGGTCGTAGCACGACCGATTCCGAATTACGTACGGGGAAGTCCGGCCAGGAGTTGCGGCGTGACCATCCACGCCACGCGCCACGTTCCGTCCGGAGAGGACTTCAGGCAAAGCACTGAGCCCCGCTCGAAATCGATGGGCTGGAGTTGGTCATCGCCGGTGAGCAGACGCCCTGCCATGAGCGACAATTGCGGCTGGTGGCCGACAACGGCGGTGTCCTCGGACTGCTTTGCGAGGTCGCGGCAAATTCGATTAGGGTCGTCCTTGGGCGCGAGCCCCGGATGGAATTCGCACTCGCCTCCCGCGCCCGCATGCGCGAACAAGACTGCCGCGGTTTGTGCAGCACGTGTCTTTCCGCTGTGCCAGACATAAGGAAGAATTACGCCTTGCCGGGCCAAGAACGCCGCGACTCGCTCAACGTCTTGGAGACCTTTGGGAGAAAGCGGCCGGTCGGGGTCGACGTCTTTTTCCAGCGCATCGCCGTGTTGTACGAGATAGATCCTCATACGCGGCTTCTTCCCTTTTTCAGTTACACGAGTCTGCGAGCTGTATGGGAATCCCTAATGGGGAGCGTGCGCGTGATTGATGTTTTTCTTGCGGGGACACGAGCCGCACGTGAGGAGTTCGCCGTTGGGGCCTACCGCGCCCTCGCCTCCGCAGGAACCGCGGAGGCAATGCCCGGTGAGCCACGTTCCAAGAACCATGGCGGCAATGCCAAGTCCGAACACCGCAAGGGTAAGCAGGAAGATCTGCAGCATAATTCCTCTACTTTTCGGGCGCGGCGGGCTTTGTGAACGCGTCGAACGCAGGCGTGCTTCGCTCCACAAATCCGCCGGAAGCGTCGTGTATGATGAAGAATGCGGCAAGGTTCTGGCTCATTGCCAGTTCGTAGCCCTTCTCAGGACCCAGGACGATCAAGGCCGTCGCCAACGCATCCGCCGTCATGCTTCTATCCGTAATAACACTCGCGGAAGCGAGATTATGCGTGATGGGCTTTCCGGTTGTCGGATCAATTTCATGGGAAAAGCGTTTGCCATCCTTTTCGAAATAATTGCGGTAGTCGCCCGACGTCGCAAGGGCCATGTTACTGAGAGAAACTACCAATTGAACCGTCCGTTCCAGCGAAGGCTCGGGGCGCTCGATTGCGATTTGCCAGGCATTGCCCGTCGCATTGCCTCCTCTGGTCCTCATCTCTCCGCTCACATCGACCATGTAATGCTGAATCCCCAGGGCGTCCAGCGTCTCAGCGACCTTGTCGCCCGCAAATCCTTGCGCGATGGCGGAGAGATCGCAATAGACGTCAGGCTGGGTCTTGCGAATCGTGGACGCAGCCGCATCGATCTCCACTTTCTTGTATCCGACTCGCGGCATCAATGCCGCAATCTGTTCATCTGTTGGAATCTCGGAGCGCTTCTCCGGCCCAAATCCCCATGCGTTAATCAACGGACCCACGGTGATGTCGAACGCGCCTCCGGAGAGCTCGCTGATTCGGCGGGCTTCCTCGAAAATGCCGATCATGTCCTTGGAAACGGGGAAGGGGGTAGTATCGGAATGCTGATTGAACCGGGATAATTCGGAGTCGGGTTTGTAGGTGGACATGCGGGCGTCAATGTCGTCGAGAACCTTGCGAACCTCCGCTGCTGCCTTGTCCATACGTTCGCGATCGGCGGCTTCGTTAAAGGTGACCAGCTTCACCGTATAGGTGGTTCCCATGGTCGAACCGTTGATCTCGATCGTGGTGCCGGCGGGGGTCGAAGCCGGTTCAATCCGGCCCATGATCAGGGCGAACACGGCCCCGGCGACGAGAAGGCCCGCCAAGGCAATGGCGGGCCGCAGTACGTTAGGTTTACTCTGTGATTGGCTCATGCTTCCTCGGTTATCCGCCGAAATCGTCGAACAGGATGTTCTCATCCTCCACGCCAAGGTCGTGCAGCATGTTGATAACGGCCGTATTCATCATGGGGGGGCCGCAGATGTAGTACTCAATATCCTCAGGCGCGGGATGATCTTTCAGGTAATTGTCGTGCAGCACTTTATGAATGAAGCCGACATGGCCGGTCCATTTGTCTTCCGGCAACGGCTCCGAAAGCGCCAAGTTCCACGTAAAGTTGGGATTCTCGCTGGCGATCTTGTCGAACTCGTCGTTGTAGAACGACTCGCGCAACGAGCGGGCACCGTACCAAAAGCTGACTTTGCGCTTGGTGTGCAGGCGCTTGAATAGATCGTAGATGTGAGAACGCATGGGGGCCATGCCGGCGCCGCCACCGATGAATACCATCTCATTGGTGGTGTCCTTCGCGAAGAACTCGCCGAACGGACCCGAGATAATGACTTCGTCGCCGGGCTTCCGGCTGAAGATATAGGATGACATGATTCCCGGAGGCGTGCCCTCGGGGGCGCGCGGCGGGGGCGTCGCGATGCGCACGTTGAGCATGATGATGCCTTTTTCGTCGGGGTAACTGGCCATCGAATACGCGCGCTGGACCGTCTCCGAGCAGACCGATTCTATCTTCCAAAGATTAAACTTGTCCCAATCGCCCCGGTATTCGGTTTCGATGTCGAAGTCCTTGAAGGATGCCTGATACGGGGGGCATTCGATTTGGACGTAACCACCCGCGCGGAACGGAACTTCTTCCCCGGCAGGAAGCTCGAGCACGAATTCTTTGATGAAGGTGGCCACGTTCCGGTTGGAGCGCACGGTACACTTCCACCGGCGCACGCTGAACACTTCGGCGGGGATCTCGATCTTCATGTCGCCCTTGACCTTCACCTGGCAGGAAAGGCGGCAACCTTCGCGGGCTTCGCCGCGCGAGATGTGGTTGAGTTCGGTGGGGAGCATGCTGCCGCCGCCGTCTTTGACGACGACTTTGCACACGCCGCAGCTTCCCTTGCCGCCGCAAGCGGAGGGGATGAAGATCTTCTGTTCCGCGAGCGTGGAAAGCAGCGTACCTCCGGAAGCGACCGTAATCGCTTTGGAGGGATCGCCATTAATGGTGAGCTTGACGTCGCCGCTGCTGACGAGCTTCGCCTTCGCCACGAGGAGCAGAAGCACAAGCGTCAGGACAACCCCCGTGAACATCGCAACGCCAAGAATGATGAGACCCATGCGCGGTTACCTTTTTTCGGAGCCAAACATCTATAGCTGAATACCGGAAAACGCCATGAACCCGATGGCCATCAGTCCGGCGGTAATGAACGTAATACCCAAGCCGCGAAGACCTGGCGGCACGTTGCTGTAACGCATTTTTTCGCGGATCGCCGCGAGGGCAACGATGGCCAGCGCCCAGCCAGCCCCCGACCCAACTCCGTACACGACACTCTCGGTGAAGTTGTAGTCGCGTTGCTCCATGAACAGCGAACCGCCGAGGATGGCGCAGTTCACGGCAATCAGTGGCAAGAACACGCCCAGGGTGTTGTACAGTGCGGGCGCAAACTTGTCGATGGCCATTTCCACAATCTGCACCATGGCGGCGATGGTGGAGATGAAGCAAATGAAATTAAGGAAGCTCAAGTCCGTGTGTGCGAAACTCGGGCTAATCCACGTGAGCGCGCCCTCACTTGTGAGGTAGTGGAGGATGAAGTTGTTCATGGGCAAGGTGATGACCTGTACGAAGACTACGGCCATTCCCAAGCCGAGGGCCGTCTCGACTTTCTTGGAGCACGCAAGGAACGAGCACATGCCCAGGAAGAACGCCAAGGCCATGTTTTCGATGAAAATCGACTTCACGGCCAGATTCAGGTAGTGCTCCATCACTCGGTCTCCTGCTGTTGAGGCTTCCAGGTGCGGACAATCCAGATGAAGCACGCAACAATGAAAAATGCCGAAGGGGCTAATAGCATCAAGCCATTCGGAGTGTACCAACCGCCGTCGGTGACGAGCTTGAATACCGGGAAGCCCCACAGCTTGCCCGACCCCGTAAGCTCGCGGATGAAGGCCGCGCCCATGAGGACAAGGCCATACCCTAGGCCGTTTCCAATGCCGTCAATGAAGCTGATCCATGGCGGATTCTGCATCGCGAAGCCTTCCGCGCGTCCCATTACGATGCAATTGGTGATAATCAGCCCGGTGAATACCGAAAGCTGCAAGCTGATCTCGAAGAGGAAGGCTTTCAGGACTTGGTCGACGACGATAACCAATGAAGCGATGATCGCCAACTGAACAATGATGCGAATGTTGCTCGGCGTCATGTTGCGAACGCAGCTCACGGCCAGGTTCGCGAATCCCGTTACCAGAGTGAGGCTGATGGACATTACCAACGCCGTGTCCATCTTGGTCGTTACCGCAAGCGCGGAGCAGATACCAAGGACCTGCAACCCGATGGGGTTGTTGTTGAACAACG
Source organism: Candidatus Hydrogenedentales bacterium (assembly GCA_041662805.1). Taxonomy (GTDB): domain Bacteria; phylum Hydrogenedentota; class Hydrogenedentia; order Hydrogenedentales; family SLHB01; genus JAIBAQ01. The sequence goes on from JBAZRU010000013.1 coordinate 22,797, forward strand.
GATCGAGCAGCGCGGCCCGTTCCTGTTTACCCAGCAATTGCGCCATAGTTATGAACTCCGTGCTCCCCCGGCTGTCTCGGTTTCCCGGAATTTCTTCAAGTAGGGTTCGAAGCCGTGCTCGCCCAACCAGAAATCCATCATGTACGTCACGCCGTTGCTTGTGATCGTCGCACCGGAGAGGCCGTCAATATGATGCGGGTCCTGTTCGGGGTTTCCCGCAACGCCTTTGATTACTTTTATTGCCGGTTTCCAGCTTTCGTCATACGCCAGGCGCCCGTGCCAAAGGGCTTTCCATTTTGGATTCGATACCTCGCCGCCAAGGCTCGGCGTTTCGATCTGATCGTAGTAGGTGATGCCTTGAATCGTTTTGGTGTCTTTTTCAAGCGCGAGGAATCCGTACAGCGTTCCCCAAAGCCCATACCCCTCGACAGGGATGACGACTTTTGATACAGCATCGCCTTCCATCACGAGGAAGACCTGAGCCAGCTTCGGCAACCGGCTGATTCGAGACGTGTTCTCGGGAGCGGGCACGCTAAGCGCCGGATCGCCGCTGGCCTTGATCTGATCGTACTCCTTGGCATCCGTTGATTCGTCGTAGTCGCCCGTCTCGAGATTGACCAGCTTCACTTGAACCTTCTCATCGAACATCTTGGCCACTTCGCTGTTCGAGATGGACTGTCCGTCTTTTACCAGGCCCGCGGCCAGCAACACGTTCTTCTGCCGGTACGCGGCCTTGTTGGCAGCCTGGCGCG
>JBAZRU010000014.1:0-14306 GCA_041662805.1 Candidatus Hydrogenedentales bacterium
CTGGTGAATCGCGGGTTCGTATTCCGAAGGGCCTACACCATGGGCTCCATGGTCGGTGCCGTCTGTATGCCCAGCCGTACCATGCTCCTGACTGGACGCTCTCTGTTTCGCGCCGCGGACAAAGCCAGCGGACCTGACCCTGCTTCGTTCACGTTTCCTCGCGCTATGCGCAACGCCGGGTACGCGACATTTCACGCCGGCAAGTTCGGCAACTCCCCCAGGAACGTCACCAACGAGTTCGAAGAATCGGTAGATCCCGGAAATGCCACGCAAGTCGCAGACGCGGTGATCGAGTTCATTGGGCGCACGGCCTCGAAGAGGCCCATGTGCATATACATGGCAGGTCACGAGCCGCATGACCCGCAGTTTGCCCCAGAGCGGTTCTACGCGCAGTACCGCGACAAAGACATCCCGTTGCCCTACGCGTTTGCCCCGTATCATCCCTTCAACAACGGGGAAATGACGGTTCGAGACGAAATGACGTTGCCTTTCCCTCGCTCGCCCGAGATCATTCGCGGAAAGCGTGCGCGGTATTACGCCTCCATCTCCTATCTGGACGCCGAATTGGGGCGCGTTGTTCAGTCGCTCAAAGAAGCGGGGCAGTTTGATAACACGTTATTCGTGATTGCGGGGGACAATGGGCTGTCGTTGGGCGAGCACGGTCTCCTCGGCAAACAGAATCTCTATGAATTCGGGGGAATGCACGTGCCTTTGGTCTTCGCAGGGGCCGGCATTCCCAAGGGCGAGACGGATGCCCTTGTCTACCTGATGGATGTCTTTCCCACGGTCTGCGACTTTGCCGGCGTGCCCAAGCCCAGGCAGGTGGAGGGACTCAGCCTGAACCCCGTCATCCGTGGACGCTCCAGGCGGGTCCGGAGACTGCTCTACACCGCTTACGGCAAGGTGCAGCGCGCGGTTACAGACGGTCGATGGAAGCTCATCCGGTATCCGCACATTGACAAAACACAGCTTTTTGACTTGCGGAGCGACCCTCACGAGATGTCCGACCTGGCGGGGCGCCCCAACCAGAGCAGTCGAGTCCCTTCCATGATGAGAGAACTGGAAGAACTGCAACGTGCCGCCGATGACCCCGTTCCCCTGCGCCTCCCGAACCCGATGCCGCAGGAGTGGTCGCCCGCTCAACTAACTCCCGAGCAACTCCGCTATCAGTCCGAGGAAACGGCCCGGTGTGCCGGGGCTCAAATCTGAGTATCGAATAACGGTCTGTCCATTCGTTGGGATAGTGTATTTCCCAAGACGGCGGCCTATGATAGAGTAGAATCCGGATGCGGCGATTGGCCGAGGGGGCGTCGCCAGACTGGGGGGAACGAATATTCGAATTTCCCCCTTATGGACAGACCGGCATCACAAGGGGAGGCTCGCTAATGGGCAAGATCGGTTTTGGCGTCAACATGGAATTCGTGCGCCACGAAGACAAGAACTTCGAGTGGGGCGTCGAAAAGGCAGCGGAACTCGGCTACGAATACGTTGAACCCATGGTCCACTGGGGACGCGAACTGCTCAGCGAAGCAGGCTACTTCCATAGCGTCTCCATGTTGGACGATCCCTACCGCGTTCGGCGCGCCTGCGAAAAGGCGGGCATCAAGCTTTCCGGCCTCTCCGCGCACTGCCCGCTGTGCAAACCGGAAATCAGCACCGAATACCTCAAGCAGGCGATTCGTTTCGCGGCCGAGTGCGGCGCGCCTGTCATCAACACCGACGAGGGCCCCAAGCCCGCGTGGACGACTGAAGAAGAAGACTTCGTCCTCATGCGCTACGTCTTGCGCGAGGCGGCCAAGGTTGCCGAACCGCGCAACATTCTCATCGGCATCGAGCCGCACCAGCAATACAGCAAGACTCCGGATGGCCTGGACCGCATCGCCAACCTTGTGCATTCGCCGGTCATCGGCATCAATTTTGACACCGGCAACAGCTATCTTTCGGGACAAGACCCCATCATTTGGCTCGAGCGCGTTGCCCCGCGCCTCGTCCATTTGCACGCCAAAGACATCTCCGTCCAGCAATCCGATGCCGAGCGCGGCAAAGTCACGGGCACGCCGGTCGGCTGTGCCTGCGGCGACGGCGTCGTCGATTGGAAGAGCGTCATCGACCTGTGCCGCAAAGCCCCGCGCGATATCGTCCTCAGTGTCGAATGTGGAACCGTCGATCAAGCGAAACGCAGTATCAACCATTTGAAGGGCCTGCTATGAGTATCCTGCGTACCATGCTCGTCATTGTGCCTGTCTTATCACTCTCCGCGTTCGCTGCACAAGGCGGATATGAGCGCGCCTTTGAGAACGACACCATGACACTGACGCAACAGGGAAAGCCCGTGCTTGTCTATCGCCTTGAGAATCCTCCTTTCAAACCCTACGTGAAACAGCTCTTTTCTCCCAGCGGCGCCAATGTGCTGCTCGACGCCCCTGCTGACCATCTTCATCACCATGGCCTCATGTTTGCTATTGCCGTGGATGACGTGGACTTTTGGGCTGAGACTCCCACCTGCGGCAAACAACTCTTTGCCGGCGCGATCGAGAACGATGACCCCGGGAAATTCACCGGCCTGTCCGCCTTCCACGATGTGCGCCTCAATTGGGTGAAGGAAGATAAATCCGTACTCCTCAACGAGCGACGCACCCTTTGGCTTATGAATCTGGAAGGCGTCAACGCTACCACAATTGTCTGGCGTTCGCGCCTCAGCCTTCCCGAGGGCAAAGAGTCCGCCAAGCTGACGGGCAGCCACTACTTCGGACTCGGGATGCGCTTTGTTGAATCCATGGACCGTGTTGTGACGTTCATGAACTCCGAAGGCGCGGCCGGGGAACTCGTCCGAGGCGAGGAACGCAACACCCCCGCCAATTGGTGCGCCTGTACTGGGCCCATCGACGGCAAGCCTGTGACCATTGCGATGTTCGATGCCCCAACGAATCCACGCCATCCCGCCGTGTGGTTCACCATGCCCGTGACGTTCGCGTACATGTCCGCCACTCTCAATCTCTACAAGGAGCCGATGACGCTGCTCAAAGGCGCGCCCATGGAACTTACCTACGGCGTTCTCGTTTGGGACGGCGAGATCGGCAAAGAGGAAATCGCCCGCGCATACGAACTGTGGGTTAAAGCGCTGAATCGATGAAGGGCAATTTAGGTTTTAGATCGGAGATCTGAGAACTGAGATTTGAAATCTGAAATCCGATGTCCAGATTGTCTTTGATTCGCAATTGTATAGTTGTGTTTCCGTCGCCTGAACACCATCGGAGGCAACATTGCCAATGAACCGCCCGGCATCTGATTCTTCAATCCAAAATCCAAAATCGAAAATCCAAAATTCCCAGGAGTCCGCCATGTCTACTCAACCGACCACGCAACACGCCTCCGTTTCCCGCCGTCAATTCCTGCACACGGCGGCAGCCGTCACCGCTGCCGCGGCCGCAGCGCCCCGCGTTTACGCACAAGACAAGCCGGCCGTGCTTCGTGTCGGCGTTATCGGCTGCGGCGGACGCGGCAACGGCCACATGAAGACCTTGCGCTACATCCATGACAACGACAAGTCGGTCGACATCGTCGCCGTGTGCGATACCTATCGCCCGCGAGGCCAGAAGGCTGCCGACGACCAAAACGCCAAGCTCTACATGGACCACCGCGAGTTGCTCGCCGACCCCAAGATCGACGCCGTTTTCATTGCCACCCCCGACCACATCCACGGCTATCAAGCCATGGACGCGGTCAAGGCCGGCAAAGACGTGTACTGCGAGAAACCCGTCACCCACTGGCGTCAGTTTGAGTTGACCAAGGAACTCGCCAAGACCGTGAAAGAATCCGGGCGCGTGTTCCAACTGGGGTCGCAAGGCATGTCCGACCCAGCCGGGCGCGAGATGCGTAAGCTCGTGCAGGACGGCCAGATCGGCCAGCCCATCCAGGCGGAATGCGGTTACTTCCGCGTCGGCGACTGGGGCGAGCGCGGCATGCCCATCGATGACCCCAATGCCAAGCCCGGCCCCGACCTCAACTGGGAAGCCTTCCTCGGCGACTCGCCCAAGCGCGACTTCGATGTAAGCCGCTACTTCCGGTGGCGCATGTACGAAGACTACGCAGGCGGTCCATCCACCGACCTCTTCCTGCATTCGCTCACGCCCACGCTGTATATTGTCGGCCTCTCCATGCCGTCCATGGCCGTCGCAGCCGGCGGCAAGTGGCGATACGACGAGCGCGAAGTCCCCGACACCTTCAACATGTTGGTCGACTATCCCGAGCGCGTGACCGTTGCCGTGCTCGGCACCCAAGGCAACAGCTACCAAAACACCAACGGGTCTCGCGGCGCGGGTGGACGCATTCCAGTCATTCGAGGTTGGGAGGGCACCATCACCCTCGAAGACCAGGAAATTGTCTTCACCCCCGCGGATGAGTCCAAGAAGAAGGCCCAGCGCTTCCCCTTCGAAGGCAAGGAAGACATGGTCGCCTACTTCAAGCATTTCCTCGACTGCTGCCGCACGCGAACCACCGAGACGTGGAGCACCATGGAACACGCCTACCACGTCCAGACCGCGCTGCAGATGGGCACCTTGGCGCTTCGCGAAAGCAAGGTGGCCAAGTTCGACAAGGAGAAAGAGACGATCGTGCTCTGATCGGAGACCGCGTGTCACATTCGACCGGTCCGTCGGATCCGACCGATCCGACGGATCGTGTTTACGCTACAATAACCGCAATACCACGTAACCAAGGGAGACCGTCCCATGAAACGCTTCCTGCTCGTATTTGCCCTCGCCCTTGTTACAAGCCTGTTCGCGCACGCTGTGGGCGTGACCCTCACTGCGCGCTGCTTTGAAGCCGCCACGTTCGCGAACGCCTGGAAGGCCCCGCTGGGCGGATGGCAACTCGTCGGAGATGTCTTCACCGATCCCGCCGACGAGAAAAAGCTAGCCTCCAAACCCGGCGAAGGCATCGCCTTCAATGGTCCCGATGGCAAAACGTCGCACCTCATCACAGCCAAAGAATTCGGCGATGTGGAACTGACCGTCGAGTTTATGGTGCCCAAAGGCTCCAATTCAGGCGTGTATCTTCAAGGCCGCTACGAAGTCCAAGTCTACGACAGCTTCGGTGTTGCCTCCCCCGGCTACATCGACTGCGGCGGTATCTACCAGCGCTGGCACGAAGAACCCGGAATCGACGACGCCCAGCGCGGATACGAAGGTTTCGCTCCCCGTGTCAATGCCGCCAAGAAACCCGGCGAATGGCAGACCTTCCGCATCGTCTTCCGCGCCCCCAAGTTCGACAAGGACGGCAACAAGACCGCCAACGCCAAGTTCGAAAAGGTCTGGCTTAACGACGTGCTCATCCACGACAACGTCGAACTGACCGGCCCCACGCGGGCGCCGCTATTCAATGACGAGAAGCCCACCGGGCCCATCATGATCCAAGGCGACCACGGCCCCGTCGCCTACCGCAACCTCAAGATCGTCATCCCCGAGCACGTCTACTGAGGGATTCGCAACGATTGCATGCGTGGCGCCCGGCTTCCACCCCGACACACCTGTCGGCAGCCGAGTGTCTCCGTATTTTGCGTCTGCTTCGGCGAGGCGGGCGCTACGAAATGCAGGGCGTCTTGGCGATTTGCGTTATTCCGCCGTGTGCGAATTCCACTTTGTATACGGTTGCTGGCTCAAGCATGTATTCAGATACCGGGGGTCCCCCGATACCTCTGGTCCCAGCCAGGAAGGCCGTTCAAACGCTTGAGCCTCGTCCTCCAACTCAATTTCGGCGACGATCAACCCTGCGTTGAGTCCCGCGAAGACGTCCACTTCCCAGGTCATGCCTGCGTGATCGATGCAATAGCGCGTCTTGACGATTGCATTGCCCAGGCATGACGACTGTAACAACTCTTCCGCGTCTTCCACGGGAATCTCGTATTCGTACTCTGCCCGGGAGATTGCCGTGGTCGCCGTCTTCACATTTAACGTGGCTACTCCGCCCATGATGCGCACGCGCACGGCCACCGGCGGTCCCAGGGCCAGGTAGCCTTGGGCGCAGCGATCTCCTTTTAGCCCTTGCAAGAAGGACGTGTCTGTCAGTAAGAACTTGCGCTCGATTTCTCTTCCCATGATGAATTACTCAATTGCCTTTCTGGGGAGTCGCGGGAAGCAGGGACAGACACGTCTCCGTCCGCCGCGGCGGACTCCGCTTGTGTCAGACCCTGATTTCCGCGACAGACACGTCTCCGCTTCGCTGCGCTTGTGTCAGTCCCTGGTTTCCGCGACGGGTCCGCGCTGATTGCTTATGCTATCATACGGCCCCGGCTGCGGGGATATGTGCAGCCATGAGCAGGAACGTGTGAGAGCCAACAGTGCCCGAATATATCGCGACTCCAGGCGCCGCAACCGAGAATCAAACCCGGGAAGAAGTAAAGCCCCCGGATATGTTCCGTGTGTTGATGCACAACGACGACTACACGACCATGGACTTCGTCGTCCATGTGCTTCGGGGCGTGTTCAGGAAGAACACGGAAGAAGCCGTGCGCATCATGTTGAATATTCACCATCAGGGTGTCGGCGTCTGTGGCGTGTTTACGTCCGACATCGCGGAAACGAAGATCGCCATGGTGCACGCGCAGGCCGAGGAACATGGTTTCCCCCTGCATTGCAGCATGGAACCCGCCTGATGCAGGCGACTTAGGAATACCGACTCCATGTTTAGCAAGGCGCTTGAGCTTACGTTGGGAGCTGCCCTAACCGAGGCGCGGCGGCGCAGGCATGAATACTTGTGCGTCGAACACCTGCTGTTCGCGCTCCTTGAGGATACCTTCGGCCGCGATATTCTGGTGAACTGCGGGGCCAACATGGACCGCCTCCGGCGCGCCCTGGAAGAGTTCTTCGAGCACAACGTGTCCTCTGTGCCGGGTCTTCGGAATCATGTCCCGCAACAGACGGTCGGCTTCGAGCGCCTCGTACAGCGCGCCGTCGCGCACGTCCATTACTCCGGCAAGAAAGAAGTCGATGCGGGCGACATCCTCGCCGCGCTTTTCGAAGAGAAGAATTCCCACGCCGCCTATTTCCTGCGCAGCGAAGGTATTTCACGGTTGGACGTGCTCAACTATATTTCCCACGGGATCTCCAAGCTTGCACCGCAGGAAGCTCCATTTCCGGGTGGCGAAGCGGCTGGCGAGCAGGGGCACGAGGAAGGCGGCAATCGCCGCGACCCGCTGGCGGCGTTCACGGTAAACCTCAACGCGCGCGCGGAGCAGGGGAAGATTGACCCCCTCATTGGCAGGGATTCGGAGGTGAGGCGCACGCTTCAGGTGCTGTGCCGCCGGAGAAAGAACAACCCTGTCTTTGTCGGCGAACCCGGAGTGGGGAAGACCGCCCTTGTCGAAGGCCTCGCTTTGCGAATCCACCAAGGGCAAGTGCCCGACATTCTCAAGAAAGACGTGATCATTCAGCTTGACCTTGCCGCGCTGCTCGCGGGCACGAAGTTCCGGGGAGAGTTCGAGCAACGCCTCAAGGCCGTCATCACGCGCTTGGTCGAACAACCGAACGTGATTCTGTTTATCGACGAAATCCATACCGTCGTCGGCGCGGGCGCGACCTCGGACAGCACCATGGACGCCTCGAACATCCTCAAGCCTGTGCTGGCCTCCGGGGATCTCCGGTGCATTGGGTCGACCACTTACGAAGAGTATAAGAATCACTTCGAGCGCGACCGCGCCCTTTCGCGCCGTTTCCAGAAGATCGAGATTTACGAACCCAGCGTGGAGGAGACGGTGCTTATCCTTCGCGGACTAAAGTCGCGTTACGAGCAGCACCACGCTATAACCTACACCGATTCCGCGCTACGCGCCGCCGCTGAACTGGCTGCCAAGCACATCAACGACCGCTTCCTGCCCGACAAGGCCATCGACGTTATCGACGAGGCAGGTGCGAGCGTCCGCCTTCAGCCCAATTCCGGCAAGAAGACCATACGCCCTGCCGACATCGAACGCGTCGTCGCCGACATCGCGAAGATCCCGACGCGTAGCGTCTCCTCGTCGGACAAGGCCCAGCTTGGCATGCTCGAAGACGAGCTCAAGCGCATGGTCTTTGGACAGGACGAGGCCATCCACGCCGTCGCCACGAGCATTAAGCGCTCGCGCGCGGGTCTTGGTAACGCCGATAAACCCGTTGGTTGTTTTCTGTTCACCGGTCCCACGGGCGTTGGCAAGACGGAAGTCGCCCGCCAGCTTGCTTCGATTCTCGGGGTCCATTTCGCGCGCTACGACATGAGCGAATACATGGAGAAGCACACCGTCGCGCGGCTTATCGGCGCGCCTCCGGGCTACGTCGGATTCGATCAAGGAGGCCTGCTTACCGACGAGATTCGGCGGCATCCCCATTGCGTGCTCCTCCTCGACGAGATTGAGAAGGCGCACCCCGATCTGTTCAATATTCTGTTGCAGGTGATGGACCATGCCACGCTCACGGACAACAACGGCAAGAAGGCGGATTTCCGCAACGTCGTTCTCGTCATGACGTCAAACGCGCGCGCTCGAGAAATGGCCGCGGACACCATTGGCTTCTCGTCCATCGACGGTGACACATCCGGCAAAGGCCTCAAGGCAATCGAGAAGACGTTTACGCCCGAGTTTCGGAACCGTCTCGATGCCATCATCTCCTTTAGGTCCCTTGCGAAGGAGACCATTGAGCGCATCGTCGACAAGTTCATCGGCGAGTTGCAGGGGCGGCTTGCGGTGCGCAAGGTCAGCCTCATCCTTACCGACGCCGCGCGCTCGTGGCTGGCCGAGCACGGCTACGATAGGCACTTCGGCGCACGGCCCTTGGGCCGTCTTATCCAAACCGACATCAAGGACGCGCTTGCCGATGAGTTGCTCTTTGGACGCCTGGAAAAGGGTGGAACTGTCCAGGTGGATGCCAGAGACGGCCAACTCGTTTTCGACTATGACTAGCACGCAAGAGCAGGTATCGTGACACCTGAGGGTAGTAGCCCGAAGTGCTTCCATGCGTGCGCGAGCGTCTATGCAATACCGTGAGTGATTTGTCGTACCGCTGGCTTCCAGCCGGCTCTTCGCCAGAAGGAGACCCTTGCGTGGAATCCGAAACGATCAACGTTACGTACAAATTCGTCTGCAAAGACTCTCCTTCGCACTCGTTCGATTTCGGAATTGCCCTGAATGCCACCACGCTCGAGTCCTCCAGCCCGGCATTGCCCACACCGCCTGCTTGGGCTAAACTCGAAAACGAACAATGCTCGTTTTGCCCGCTCAAGGCCGAGCAGCACCCCTATTGCCCCGCGGCACTATCTCTGGTCGAATTGGTCGAGAAGTTCGGAGAGGTCATCTCCTACGAGGAAGTCGAGGCTACTGTCGTTACCAGAGAGCGCACGACCAGCGTGAAGACCACCATGCAGCGTGCGCTCAGCTCCCTCATCGGTCTGCGCATGGCCACCAGTGGGTGCCCCGTTCTCATGAAGTTCAAACCCATGGCGCGTTTCCATCTTCCGTTCGCCACATTGGAGGAAACCGTCTATCGCGCAGCCGGCGCCTATCTCTTGGCGCAGTACTTCCTCAAACGACGCGGCGCGAACGCCGACCTTGAACTCAACGGCCTTCGCGAGATTTACCGGTTTGTTCACGACGTGAACAAAGGTCTCGCTAACCGCATTCGCCACATCCCCATCGGCGACGCCCACCTCAACGCTATCGTGGTCCTCGACCTCTTCACCCACGCTTTGCCCTATTCGATAGAAGATAACCTGGTAGAAATCGAACATATGTTCGATTCCTTCTTCCATTCGCTCCCTGTCGCCCCGCTGGCATAACCCTCGACAGCTGTCCTGAGATTCTGGACGGCAAAAGAGCAAACCGGAGGCAATTGGCGGGCCTGTCACACGGCGCGCGGGATTCATTGTGATGCGCCAGTTGCCGTGGTAGCATGATGGGAGGTCTTTTCAATCATATGGAGTACTATCATGAAAACGGGGATGAACTTATTGCTATGGACGGGGGCCGCAGACAAGTCGCACATACCGCTGATCGAGACCATTGCGTCGTGGGGGTTCGACGGGGTTGAATTCCCAATGTTTGCGCCGGACTGCTCGCCATGGACGGACTTGGCGTTTGTATTGGATGGGCACGGTTTGGGCAGGACGGCGGTGACCGTATTGCCCTCGGGCGCGAACCTGATCGGCGAGGATGCTGCCGAGCGCAAGGCAGCGGTCGAGTTCTTGAACCATTGCATCGACGCGTGTTCGGAACTTGGCGCGGAGACCCTGGCTGGGCCGCTATACAGTCCGGTCGGTCGGCTGGTGGGCCGCGGACCGGTGGAAGACGAGATTAGGTGGTGTGTCGAAGGGTTGCGGGCGGTTGGCGAGCATGCGAGCGAAGCGGGGGTGTTGATCGCGATTGAGGCGCTGAACCGGTTCGAGACGTATTTCCTCAATACGCAGGCGGATACGGCTGCGATTGTGGATCAAGTCGGGTTGCCGTCGGTGCAGCAGATGTACGACACGTTTCATGCGAACATTGAAGAGAAGAAGCTGGGCGAGGCGATCCGGAAAGCGGGCAAGCGGATATGCCACGTGCATGTCTCCGCGAATGATCGGTCGACGCCCGGCGAGGATCACATCGACTGGAAAGGCACCTTCGCGGCGCTGAAGGGGATTGGGTACGACCGCTGGCTGACGATTGAGGCGTTCGGTAGTTGGTTGCCCGATATCGCGGGGGCGACGTGCATTTGGCGGAAGATGGCGCCGAGCGAGGAGCATTTGGCGAAAGAGGGGTTGGCGTGGATTAAGGAGTGCTGGGGGTAGACGCGGGGACGGCGCGGCCACCGGGACTGGATTGTTGGGCGAGGTGCGGAACGGAAGGAGTAATAAGGGTCATGGCAACGCGAGTGCTTGGGATCGTGGTGTTTGGGCTGTTGCTGGCAGTTGTGCCTTGTGTGGCGCAGGGCGTTTCGGTGGCGACGTTTGTGGTCGACGCGACGCCGCCGCTGGGCTCGCCATTGTGCGGAGGCGCGGTTGACCCCGCGATTGCGGTAGACGATCCCTTGAGCGCGCGCGGCATCGCGATATTGCCCGAAGGACAGTCGCCGATCGTGTTGTGCTCGGTGGATTGGGTCGGTATCGGCAACAGCGGGCACGACGCGTGGCGGCAGGCGCTTGCCGAAGCGGCGGGCACGACCATTGACCGTGTGAGCGTGCACACGGTTCACCAGCACGATGCGCCTGCGTGCGATTTTGCGAACGCGGATTTGCTGGCGGCGAATGGGTTGGCCGGGAAATCGTTCAACGTGGAATTTGCGCGCGACACGATTGGCAGGGCGGCGGCGGCTTTGCGCGAGGCCATGAAGACCCCGAAGCCTGTCAATCAGGTGGGCGTGGGCCAAGCGAAGGTGGAGATGGTGGCGTCGAACCGGCGGGTGTTGGGACCAGACGGGAAGGTGTTGCATACGCGTTGGACGGCGACCACGGACCCGGTCGCGCGCGAGTTCCCAGAGGGGACGATAGACCCGATGACGCGGGCCATCAGTTTTTGGGACGGGGACAAGCCCGTAGCCGTGCTGACGTACTACGCGACGCATCCGCAGAGTCATTACGGGAAGGGTCACGTGAGCGCGGATATTCCGGGGCTTGCGCGGGCGGCGCGCGAGGCTGAGGTGCCAGATGCAGTGCATATTCATTTTAACGGCGCCGGTGGCAATGTGACGGCGGGCAAGTATAACGACGGTGCGCCGGAGAACAAGCCGGTGCTTGTGGGGCGTCTGGCGGAAGGTATGAAGAAGGCGTGGGAAGCGACAACGAAGACTCCGTTGACGGCGGCTGACATCAAGTGGGAGACGAAGGACGTGACTCTTCCCATTCGAGCAGAATTGAACCAAGAGGCCGAGACGAAGTGCCTCACCGATCCGAATGCGAGCCAGGCCGAGCGAATGAGGGCGGCCGATGTGTTGGCGTGGATTCAGAGCCAGATGGCCGGCAGCAAAATCACGTTGGGCAAGCTGACCGTGGGGCCGGCGGTGGCATTGCACATGCCGGGCGAATTATTTGTCGAGTATCAACTCGCCGCGCAAGAGATGAAGAAGGACGCGACGGTCTGCATGGCCGCGTATGGCAACTACGGCCCCGGGTACATTTGTACCGCAATCGCGTACACGCAGGGTGGGTATGAGGATGGAGTCTATGCGTCGATGACCACCCCGGAAGTCGAGCCTGTGCTGATGGATGCTATGCGGGAGTTGTTGAAGTAGGGGGAAGTGGACGAGGTGGACTGCGTTGACGAAGTGGACAGGCACGGACCAGCAGGGAGAACGACGGAGAAAGGTTGATTGGGCTGCTTGAAGCAGTTCAGGGGGCCTTGAGGGGGAGCGAGGCATGAAGTCGCGGAGGAACTCAATGGCTGGGCATACGCTGTGGCTCGTTTGCGTGGCATTGGTATGTGTCCCGGGAGTGGGAGCGCAGGATGCTCAGTTCTATGCGGACAAGTCGACCGTGCTTGTGTATAAGGACGCCTCGGGGGCCGAGCATCCGGTTGCATCGCCCGCAGATTGGGCGATACGCCGCGAGCACATCGTCAAGAACATGCAACTCGTGATGGGAGACTTGCCGGGGGACGAAGCGAGAGTGCCCCTGGACCCGCAGGTGATCGAAGAAGTGGAGTTGCCCGAGTTCGTCCGCAAGAAGATGACGATTGCGGTGGAGAAGGGGGACCGGCTTCCGTGTTATGTCCTGATTCCAAAGAACCGCAAAGGCAAGATGCCGGCGATGCTGTGCCTTCATCCCACGATTCCGATAGGAGGAGGGGAGCCGGTAGGGCTTGGCGACCGCAAGTCGCGGGAGTATGCGCTGGAATTGGCGAAACGGGGCTATGTCGCGTTGTCGCCGGACTATCCGGGGTTCGGTGAGTACAAGATCGACGTGTATGCGATGGATTACCCGAGCGCGACGATCAAGGGGATATGGAATCACATGCGCTGCGTGGACTATCTGCAGTCGCTGCCGGAGGTGGATCCCGAACGCATCGGGGTCATTGGTCATTCGTTGGGGGGACACAATTCGTTGTTTGTTTCCGTGTTCGATCCACGTTTGAAAGTGGCGGTCACGAGTTCGGGATTCTGTACATTTGGCAAATACTATGAGGGCGATCTGACGGGGTGGACGCACAAGGGGTACATGCCGCGGATTGCGGACGTGTATGGAAAAGACCCGAAGAAGATGCCGTTCGATTTCACGGAGATACTCGCGGCGATTGCGCCGCGGGCGGTGTTCATCAATGCGCCGTTGCGCGACGACAATTTCGATGTAAATGGCGTCTACGAGTGTATCGAGGCGGCGAAGCCGGTGTACGCGATGTTGAACGCTTCGCAGAACCTGGAGGCGATACATCCGGACACGCCCCACGATTTTTCGGACGACGCGCGGGCGGCCGCGTATGCTTTTGTAGACACGGTGCTGAAGCCGTAGACGGAACAGGAAGATAAAGAGCCGGTTGGAAGCCAGCGTTACGGAAGATGGGAGCAGGATGCGATGAATGACAGGAATGTGAGCCGAAGAAGATTCCTGGGGGACGCGACGCGCGGCGCGGCGGGCATTGCGGTGGGAGCCTCACTTGCACAGGCAGCGGTTGCTCAGGATGCGGCGGCACCTGCCGTTGAAGGGAAGTTCATCGATGTCCACACGCACGTTGGCCAACAGTGGGGCAATCGAAAGCCGCTGAGCGGCGACGACCTCCTGCGATGGATGGATTCGCAGGGAATCACGCATGCGGTTGTCCTTTCGCTCATCTCGCCGGAGTCGTTCGATTATGTCGTGTCCGTGGATTTCACATTGAAGGAGACGGCGGCGCACCGGGATCGGTTGATTCCATTCTGCACAATCGACCCGCGCACCGAAGAGCACAACACGGTCGAGAAGAAAGTGAAGATGCTCCAGAAGTACGTAGACGCGGGGGCGAAGGGATTTGGCGAGCACAAATGCGGAACGCCGATGGACGAGCCGCGGAGTTTGGAGATCTATGCGGCGTGCTCGGAACTGAAGCTGCCGATCCTCTTTCACATGGACAACATTCGCAACACGGATACGCCGGGCCTGCCGGGACTGGCGAAGGCCCTGGAGAGCGCGCCGGATGCTACTTTTATTGGGCATGCCCAAGGGTGGTGGGCCTCGATCAGCGAGGATATGAAGCAAGACATGTTTGGCATTTATCCGTCGGGGAAGGTTGCGCCGGGCGGTGCAATCGACACGCTGATGGACAAGTATCCGAACTTGTATGGCGACCTTTCGGCGGGGAGCGGGGCCAACGCGCTGAAGCGCGATCCTGAATTTGG
>JBAZRU010000014.1:14316-23503 GCA_041662805.1 Candidatus Hydrogenedentales bacterium
ATTTGGACGGGAGTTTCTGATTCGGCGTCAGGACCGGCTGATGTTCGGAACGGACTACCTCGCCCCCGATCAGGTTATTCCTCAGTTTGAAGTGCTTGGTCAGATCGACTTGCCCGAGGACGTGCGGCGGAAGATCTATCGCGACAATGCGCGCCGTGTTCTGGGGCTTGGATAGGAGTTACCGTCATGCGACTTGGTGTCATCTGTTTTGCGGTCTTCTTGGCATCTGCCTTCAACGTAGCGCGCGCTCAGGAGCCCGTGCCCGATAAGACAGTCGTCCTTACGTTTGATGACGCGGTGAAATCCCACCTTAACTTCGTTGCGCCGTTGCTGAAGGAGTACGGGTTTGGCGCGACCTTCTTTGTTTGCCACCAGTGGATGAGCGACACCGAGAACTCCTTGTCCTGGAGCGAGATCGCCGAAATCGACAAGATGGGGTTCGAGATCGGGAATCATTCGTGGACGCATCCTAACTTTGCGGTGCCAGCCACGGCGGCACGCATTGCGGGCGAGTTGGCGCTGGTGGAAAACGAACTCACGAAGGTGGGCGTGGCCAAACCGGTGAGTTTCGCGTGGACCGGAAATGGGTTCGGCCCGGAGGCTGTGCAGCGATTGCGGGCATTAGGATACCGCTTCGCGCGGCGCGGCATGCAGCCGGAAGTCGAATATGGCAAGTTGGAACCGGGGCCTTTGTACGATCCGCGCACGCACGACCCGCTCCTGATTCCCACTTCGCGAGACGGGTATCCCGAGTGCACGCTGGAAGATGTGAAGCGCGTGGTGGAGCAGGCGCGCGATGGGCGCATTGCCGTCCTTCAGTTCCACGGAGTGCCTGACGTGGCGCATCCGTGGGTCAACACGCCGCCGGAGCGCATGCGCGAATACCTTCAGTTTCTTAGGGATGGCGGATATCACGTGATCGCTTTGCGCGACGTGGCGAAGTACATACCTTCTTCGTTGCCGCCCGATCCGATGGCCGAGGTGCGGTATCCGGTGTTGGAGGGCGAGAGACTCACCCTGCCGCCGGAAGTAGTGGCGACGCGAGCGGACCTTGCGTATTGGCTGGACAACATGCTGGTTCAGCACGGTTACACGATGGAGGAGGCGGCCGAGGTCAGTTGGCTGGCGCCGGATGAGTTGAAGCGGCAGGCGGCGGATTTGGGCATTGCTGTCGATGCCCCGCGAGAGGGTACGTCTCCGAGCATGGTTCGTGTATTGCCGTATCCGGGCGGGCGGCATCCGAGGATTGGGTTCCTGGAAGGGGCTATCGATCCGCAGCGCGGAACAAAGGCGAGTTTCTTTCTACCGTGGTCTCCGAGGGATTACGTAGTTCTCGACCTTCCCGAGGCGATCTTCAGCAACCTCGGGTTGGTTTTTCTTGCACATACGCACGTCCCCACAATTTGGAACGAGCAGAACGTTCTAATCGACAACGTGGATTGGATACGCGAGGCGACGGGTACGCTGCGCATGGAGCGCACGCTGCCGAACGGGATTCGGTTTGGTTCCTCTATCGTGCCGGACAAGCAGGGCGCGGATTTGGAATTGTGGTTGGAGAACGGCACGGCGGAACCGCTGACAGGGATGCGGACTCAGATTTGCCTGATGTTGAAGGGCGCACTGGGGTTCAATGGGCTGTCGCAGGAACGAAAGTCCTATAGGGGAACCACGGCGGCGGTTGGGTCGGACGACGGGAAACGGTTTATCTGCGTGGCGTTTGACAGATGCCGGCGGAGTTGGGGAAATGAGAAGGTGCCGTGTATTCACGCCGACCCCGTGCTGCCCGACGCCGCGCCGGGAGAGAGAGTCGCCGTGAAGGGGCGGATTTGGTTTTACGAGGGGGGAGAGATTGAGCGGGAGTTGGAGAGGGTGGCGAAGGAAAGGGGCCTGAGGGAACAGAAGGACTAGGGAATCCCCTGGAGGCTGTGCACTCCACAGGTTCCCCAGTAGCCGTGGGCTACCACATCCCGCAGTGGCTCAACGAATGAGACGTGAGCTTCACTTTGCCGGAGCGTTGATCCCCCCGAGTGCGATTTGTAGCGCTTCAGTGATCGGCGGTTCCGCGCCGGGTTCCACCCAGCACCAGGATTCTTCGTTGTAACCTTCGGTTGATGCGACGGCGGATGGTATGTAACCAGGCGCGCACTCGCCGAATCCGGCGGCGAGCACGGGCGCATCCGGGCTGAATCCCTGCGCCATGATTTGATACTGAACGAAGGACTCGCCGGGCAGCACGACAAACTTGGCCTTGCCGAAATCGGCGACGGGCACGTCGATAGGCTGACCTGCCGCAACGCGTTTGCGCCAACTGAGGTTCATGGCCGCGAGGTTGCGCTGGAATGTTTTGGCGGTGGCGTCGGCAACTGTCTTCTTTGAATCTTCTTCCGAATAGCCTCCGAAATTCTTGGGAACAAGATTCAACGGCGCAACGCGAAAGGCAACCTTCTCCAACGGATAGCGCTGCGTGTTCTCCCATGCCTTCACCATACCTAGGTGCATCTTCTCCGCCATGACAGGACGATTGTCCGGGTTGCCATCGTTGAACTTGCCCGCGGTGGTGTCGCCGCTGCACCCCGTAAAATAGACCTGAAACACGTCGGGCATGTCGGCCTGACGCTTTGCCCGGGCCATGCCGACGAAATCCGCAGAGACGCCGCCCTTACCGTAGTAACTCATGGGATGCGTTGAGTACGCGCTGAGCGCGGCCAGTGGCGTGTCTCCGTTCCAGAAGCTGAGGGTCTTCAGATAGGGATCGATAATGCCCTCGGGCAGCGCGCGCACATTGGGATCGGCAGTCGCGCTCCCGCGACCGTAGGTGACGTTACCATCGGGAAACACGACACGGCGGTTGGAGGTGACGCTTTCCACCATTGCCACTCCGATGCCATAGTGCGTGACGGGCTTGGGATTCTTGAGGGCTTCCTTCATAGCATCGACCACGCGCGCGACGCAGTCCTTCGCGAAGGGAACATCGCACAGGGATTTCTCAAGACCCACTTCGTCCAGGAGACGTTGGGCCTCATAGTCGACAACGGGGGCGTCGTGTTGGTGGACGCTCGTCATGAGGACACACTCACGAGACGTACCGGCGGCTTCGGCAAGCGCGCTACGCCAATGGTCATAGGCATCGTTGCGCACTTCGCACCAATCGAGCGCGAGAAAGACGAGTGGCTTTTCCCCGCCGAGAAGGACAACGCCGTTCGCGTAGAGGGGATCAATGATCTCTTTTGCGGGCGAGATGCCGCCGCCCATGCAGGCGTGCCCGAGGGGAATGGTTATGTCGGCACGGAAGGTCGCGAGTTGGTATCGAGGGGTGTCGGCGGCAAATGCCGGGATATAGCCAAGACAGAAGCAGAGCACTGTTGCCCATTGAGTCATACGAATTGCGCGCAACATGAGTGTTATCCCCTCTAGCTTGGAACCTGCGTGATTCGTGCGATGCGTAGAATGATTGTTGGATTATAGGGAGCCGTATCGACAAATTCGACTGTCGCCATGTGCATCAGTGCCGGAGGATTGCCGCGGACCAGCCCTCGGCAATTCGCAGTTCGGTGAAACGCGCGCCGTTCTGCACGGACTCGGACACCTTGAAATCCGCGACTTCGCGGCTCGTGTCGTCGAACACGTGCACTTCGTGCGTGCTCATGTCGCCCCAACCGAATAGTCCGCTTCGGTTCGTGATAATGCGCTCCTTGCCGATGATGTATCCCTCGTGCAATTCCAGGGGCGTGATGGGGTACATGTAGCTTGTGATGTGCGAATGCGTCGGGATTACGTTCATGTCGTTGTACCAATGATAGACGCAGCCGAAGTCGAGCGCGGAGAGGAGAATGCCGTAGGCATCCAACTCGCTGCGCTCGGTCAAGTGATCGCCTAACGCAATTGGAGAGTACAGATGCGCCTGCGTGCAGTTGGTGATGCTGCCGGTCTCAACGAAACAAGGGAATTGCAGGGCGGCCATGGCGCGCGTATACGGCGGGCCATTGCCGATGAGCGGTCCCTTTGCGAGGATACGCTTCGCGAGATCCAACCGCCATGGCTCGGTGAGCAAGGTGACCGATGACTTGAGGCGGCTCACGGTCATGCTTGTTGGATCGATGTCTCCGGAAAAGCCGTCCCACGGCTCGCCGTAGTGATAGAGCCAGCGGCTGTATTCATGCTCGTCCCAATAGACGCCGTCCGCTCCGATCGGGCCGAGGATCGCATCGACATCCTTCGCGATTTCGACGCCGTACGAATTGGTCTTCGTGGGGATGTAGATCCGCTGCGAGGCTTCGCCGTAGTCGGCCTGCTTGCCGTCCGGGCTGAGGAGACGCGCATCCGGAAAGAGGGTGGGGCCATCCTCGCGTACGTCGAGAAAGCAATGGAAGTACACGAGATACTTTCGATTTGGCTCCAAGCGGCGCCAACGCGCGAACGAATCGCGGAAGCTGGTGAAATCAAGGTCCTTGAATATCGTGCCGTGCGGGAACTGACCGTTGTAGGTCGGGTGGCCGCACGCGCAGACGTATTTCGGATCCTTGAAGCGAATGAAGTCCGCCACCTGTTGATCCGTCCATGCGTCTGTGAGCGGGCCGTTGCGCAAGAACACAAAGCCGCCGTCGAGGGTGAAGTTCGCGTTCATGAGACGGCGCGCGACGTTGAGGAAGGCCCAGTAGTCCGCCGCGGCGGTTGGGACAATCGCCCATTCGGCCGTATACGTGGCTCCGGGGGCCAACACGAGATTGTTGTCGGCGAGGCCTATCGTGCCGTCGAGCGCGAAGGCGGCTGCGTGCAAGCGGAACACGTCGTCGAGGGGCAAGATTCCAAGAGCCGCGCGCGCATTGCCCGCGCAGACGGTGGGGTTCGCGGGTTGGTTGATGCTGCCGGACTTGTCGAGTTGGTCGAGGCCGCCAAGCCATACGCGCTCGATTCCTTCGCCGATCGCGCATTCGTGGCGGTGCATGATCGCGAGGGGTTTGTCCGTGCGATTCGTGAAGGTGTCGTGCACGACGATTGCTTCAGCCTGCTTTTGCACGGCGCGTGTGTGATCGAAGAACTCGTTTCCGCCCGTAGCCCAACCGGGGCGCGGGGTGGAGAAGCGCGTGGTGACGCGATACGTTGTGTCGCCCACGGCAATGTCGAGCGCGCAATCCGGCTGCTCCGTGACGGTAAACGCCGTCTCGTGCGTCGCGTTCGGCTGAATGACCGGCAAGGGACCGGTGGGGGGGCCGGCCTTTGCGCGCACGCCTTCGGCGTGCTTGCGAAAGACGATGCGTGCGCCGGCGGCAACAAGGACCAACTCCGGCGTGCCGGTATTCGCAACCGCAAGCTCGTTCTTGCCCGTTTGCAGAAGATCGGTCACGCGCAACTCGAAATGGCAGGCAGGGTACTTGTCCACAAGCCCGTAGTGCGGGTCGTTCTCCGTGGCCTCAAAATCGGGGCTATAGAACATGACGATGCGTTCGCCAGCGCCAAGGGAGTAGATGTCGCCTCCGCGCGCCTTGGCACGCTGCGGCTTGTTGAGCATTCGAGTTGACTCGACGGGCTTACCGTTGAGGCGCAGGGCGAGCGCGGGATTGCACCCCGCCACCTTGTCGAATTGCATGCGCGCTTTGAAGACAAGAACGGCTTCGAGACCTTCGGGGGGAGGTGGCGCATCGAACGCAAGCGTCTCTTCTTTGCCCCCGGAGACCTCGACCGTCTCGAAGACAGGCGTTCCTTCGAGGGAAGCTTGAGGCTTGCCATCCGTGCCTGCGAGAGCAGCGGAAATAAGGCGTGTGCGCGAGATTTCCCAAGGACGCGAATCGCTGGTCATCATCGAATCTTGCTGGGGGTCGTTCGCATCGCAATCGGAGATCGCCACTTCAAACGCCAATGCCGCGCCTTCGACGGGGCTGAATCCCTCGAACGCGGCCCACGGAATGGCGGTTTCGATGGCGTATCCGTTTGCGGTGCGCACGGCCGCGACACTCGCCCCGGCAAGCGGCGCCCCTTGGGGGTGGTAGGCGTATACCTCGGGCTTGGTGTCGAGGAGGGGATCGCCCGTGGAGGCAAGGCTACCGGGACTCAGGGCGATCTGATACTGGCTGCTTCCAAAGGATGTGCGGCCCTTGTCCTGTTGGGGGGAAGCATCGAGGAAGAGCATGACGTGGTCGCCCTTCCAAAGGTCCTGTCCGCGCCCGCGCTGGGCGATAGTGTCGTCGGTCACGTCGACGGCGATGAAGAACGACTCATTGCGCCACGCGAGGCGCGCAGTCCCGCTCAGGTCGGCGGGGTTTGTCCATGCTCCCGCACCGTAGATGACCTGCTCTTGAGTCGTCAGGTTCATCTCGTTGGGGACCGTTCGCCAGTCGCCCAGATCGCCGTCTATCGCAATGGGCGGATCGGGTTTGGCGGGGATGCCGAATACATCCGCGAAGCAGACGGCAGATACTACGTGGGCAATGACGAGTGCAGCGACGAATGGCCTGTGGCAAGCGTGCATGTGCCGACCTCTCCTTTGGGTGGAGGTCGATTGTCGCACAGCTTGCCAGCAGGGATCGAAAAGAGTTCGGGACGGTTTAGTGGACTTCGAACTTGGCGAGGCTTTTCGCGATCGAAGGCTTCCCAATAATCTCCGCCAAGGTCACGCTGTGGAGCATGCTGAGATACGCCTCGCGAACGCCCGCCCAGTGCCGGTGCATTGCGCAGGGGTCTTGGCTGTTGCACGACGGAAGGCCGAGAAAACACCCGGTCCAACGGCTCACATGGTCAATGGGCTCGACAATGTCGTAGAGCGAAATTTCCTGGGGGTCCTTGGCGAGTTGAAAGCCGCCGCCCAATCCGCGCTGGGAATAGACGACTCCTTTGTCCGTGAGGCTTTGCAGGAGTTTTCCGAGGTAATTGGGAGGCGCGTTGACCTGGGCCGCGATGGCCGAAGCGCCGCAGAATTCCCCCGCGGGCAGTTTCGCGAGGGCTATCACCGCGCGTACCGCATGCAGGGCCGTCTTGGAAATCATTACCGCTTACTCCCCAGCGACTACACGCGCTCGCCTATCGGACGCGTCACAGGAGGTTCCCCGACGGGCTCTTCATAGACCCACGCCTCGACTTTCTCACAATGCACCGGGGGCCGATCTTTTTCCACGAAGGCCATGAAGCGGTGGATTTTCCCCATGGGCAGTTTAACTTCACGGCGCATGTACACGCCTTCGCGAGCCGGGTCGTTCAACTGCTGCACGTCGGCTGCGCTAAGGTGGACCGCGATAGAACCGGGTTGGATGACGCACGACGTGTCCGAATCGCCGGAGTGGGCGAGGATGCTGTAGCGGAAGACGCCCGAGAGTTCGCCCGAATCGTCGTAGGTCTCGGTTATGGATTCCACGCGTTTCTTGGCGTTGAGTTGCTCCAACTCTTTCAAGGTGATGCGGAATCGGACCGAGTTGTCTTTTATGCGGATCTTCATGCGAGTCTCCTCAGAAAGCACGGACGAGGGGCGGTCTTTTAATCGCATGCGATTATATCATTATGGCGTGCCTGTGTCAACGCCGTGTGAATGGCCAGCCAGACTGGATCCTCTGTTATTGCCTGTTCATGAAGTCCGATTCCTCCATTTCACAGCAGCCAGCGCCAAGCCGGAGTCTTCGCGTCGTGCCTTCTTGAAGCCGCCGCGACTTGCCTGTAGGCTGGGTCGCATGTTTGCCGTGGCGAGCAGGTGTGACCTGGATTCACTAAACGGGGGAGTTCTGCAATGAGCGTTCTTCAGTATCCGCACGCGGCCGCGCGGCGCGTGCTCGTTCTTGGCGTGGCGCTGGTTTGTTCGATGGCTGTAGTTGCGGACGTTACGTTCACGCCCAGTGGGTTCGTTGTCCGAGATGGCAAGCCGCGCCTTATCCTGGGCATCTATGAACTTCCCGCGGATGATGCGTTGCTTGCTCAAGTGGCCGAGAGCGGAATTAATCTTGTTAGCGTGCCGGGCGATACTGCGGCTCTGGACCGCGTTCAGCAGCATGGGCTGTTGGCTTGGATTCCGTTGGGCGGGCAATTGGCGCTGCCGGATGGAGATGCCGCGGCGAAGGCGAACTTGCAGGCGACTGTCAACACGTTTAAGGACCACCCCGCGTTGCTGTGTTGGGAGGGTCCGGACGAGGCGCTGTGGATGCAGTGGTTCGCGAGTTACGACTGGCAGATGGCGGAGCAGCCGAAGCAACTGATGGAATTGATTCAGAAGGCGTCGGCGACGCATTCGCAGGAAGAGGTTGCGCGGTGGAGTGGACTGCTTCTGAAAGGGGCCGATTACTCGCTTCGGGGCATGTGGAAGGAGAGCGAGGAGGCCATTAATACCTTGTGGAAGGAACTGGGGTCGGAGAATCCGAAACCGGACTTGCAGGTTACCGAACGCATTCAAGCCGCGGAACGCTTGGGCGACGAGCTTACGCGCGGCTGGGAGAGTGTCTGGGCCGTGGACAAGGAACACGTCTTCTGGCAGAACCACGCGCCGTGCAATGCCGTGGCGGATTTGCGGCACCATAATCGGGCCGTCCACGCGGCGGGCTGCGACATCTATCCCGCGCCGTTCAACACGGGCGTGCAGCACGGGGCGAGTCTTCCCAACCTGGATATCACGGGCGTCGGCGCGTTTACGGACCACATGCGTGCGGGCGCTCCCGGCAAGGCGTGCTGGATGGTGCTGCAAGGTTTTGGCTGGACCGACTTGCAGGACCGCTTCAATCCCAAGGATCCGGTGAACGGACGCCAGCCGACGTATGCGGAGACGCGGTTCATGGCATACGACGCGCTGCTTCACGGGGCGAATGCGTTGTTGTATTGGGGTACCGGCTACATCAAGAAGGATGGCGCACTTTGGAGCGACATCATGAAGGTGTGCAAAGAACTGCGCGCCTTGGAGCCGGCGATCGTAGGAGCGCCGACACCGTTTACGCCGACGGTCATCGCAGAGACGAATTACACGGCCTTCAACGGAGGCGATCCCAAACTGATTCTGCGCCAGGTGGAGGACGATTGGGTGCTTATCGCGGTCAACGAGCAGCGCGTGGGCATTGCGTTTCAAGTTGCCGGGTTGCCGGGAAGCCTCGAAGGCAAGACGCTATACCGTCTCTACTCGGACGAAGAGCACACGGTCGAGGGCGGCGGTTTTCGTGATGGCGTGGTGTCGCAGGGAGTGCACGTGTATGCGACGGCGCGGCAGTTTGAGGTGAAGCTGTAG
>JBAZRU010000015.1:0-1332 GCA_041662805.1 Candidatus Hydrogenedentales bacterium
GCCATCCACGTAGGAGGGGTTATATCCGAAGAAGCCGCGCTGGGATTCGCAGAGAAGACTGAAGGTTGCGGGCGAAACGCTCGCGTTGGTCATCTCGACGCGGACTATTGCTGCTGTCGCGCCCCCCGTGACTTCCAGCGAAAGCGTCCGCTCTGGTGCCGTGAATGTCTGCTTCAAAACGGGCAGCACGTCGTCCACGCGCTTCCACTCGCACTTCTCGAAGGTCCCGCCTTCGAGGCGTGGCGTAAGGCGCACAGCCCAATTGGCTTGCGGCCCTACGTAGGCCAGCGCAGGAAACATGGTGAGGTTCTCAAAGCTCCACGCCATCCGCAATCCACCGGCGTCAACGTCGAGCAGCGTCTTGTCGCCGCTGTCGGGCCGCGCCACCGTGAGCCGGTGCGGCGTCGAGAAGGAATAGGCGAAATCGACTTTTGCCGGAGCGGGCGCCGGGGTTTGACAGAAGCCCGCGGGGACAAGCATTGCGACGAACAAACACACGGAACAGAATCGCGTGCGGCGCATGGGACAACTCCTCTCCGCTGGGCGGGTGGTTGCGAGTGAATTAGATTCTACCCGCTGGGCGCGCGCGAAATCATGCACCGTTGATAACATCGGGGGCGCAGACTAGACTCGATGCAGTTCGCATCGCGCGCAAGCACAGATAGGATTGAGGATAGGGCTATGGACTGTTGGATTCGTTGCATCGGTGTGATGGCGGCACTCTTGATTGGGGCGCTGCCGCTCGCGGCCGCGGAACCCGGCAGCGTCATTGACGTTGGCGACCGCAAGCAGTTGTTTATAGACGCCTTGTTCTTTGAGTCGTCAAAGGCCATTGCACTGCACGTCGTCCCACCGTCCAAGACCGGCGAACGCACCCTCGTCTCCGACCGTCCTTGGGAAAACGCGAGCCTGAATTGGCTCAGCGTGATGGACGACGACGGGAAGTACCGCATGTGGTACGAGTGCTACGACGTCGAGGGATGGCCCACTTCCGACGACACCTCTTTCTGCTATGCGGAATCGACGGATGGCATTCATTGGAACAAACCATCTCTAGGATTATTCGCTTATCATGGTTCTAGCGATAACAACATCCTCTTCCGGCAGATTGGCGACGAAGGCGCGCGGTCGCGCGTCCACGGCGCTTGCGTTTTCAAGGACCCCGCCGGATCGCCCGAGACCCGTTACAAGACCGTTTCGCAAGGACAGTTTACGGCATTCGATCCGCCCTATCGAGTGGCGGGGATGACCTCGCCCGACGGCCTGCATTTGACGCGCCTATCGCGTCCGATCTGCGATGTATTCGCCGATAGCCAGTACTCGGCGTTTTTG
>JBAZRU010000015.1:1342-10037 GCA_041662805.1 Candidatus Hydrogenedentales bacterium
GGCCGCGTGTCGGGACACGGGCGCTCCATTGGTCGTGCGGAGAGCCCGGCCTTCGAACAGTTTGCCCCCTTGTCGCTTGTACTACAGACCGACGAGAAGGACCCTGCCGACAGCGATTTGTACAATCCCGCCGCGTACAAATACCCCTATGCCGATAACGTCTACCTGATGTTCCCAAGCCTGTACATGCATGCGCCGGACACGCTTGATATCCGCATAGCCGTCAGCAGGGACGGCGTCCATTGGTCTTGGCCCGAACAGGGCAAGTCATTCGTGCCGCTTGGCTCGGCAGGAGCATTCGACAGCGGCTCCTTGTACATGGGGCAAGGAATGATTCGCGTGGGCAATGAGCTCTGGCAGTATTTCAGCGGCTCGACGTTGAAACACAACGAGGCGGAACTTGAGCCTCTGAGCAAGCCGGAAAACAAGCGCGTTTTCAGCAGGATTGTCAGCCGGGTGGACGGTTTCGTCTCGGTCGATGCCGGGGACTCCGAAGGGGGCTTCACAACTCCGCCCATCAAATATCAGGGAACGAAGCTGCAATTGAACGTCAAGACCGGTGTGTCCGGCGAAGTCCGTGTTGGATTGTCGGATGCCGAAGGAAATCCAATTCCAGGTCTTGCTATCGATGAATGCCTCCCCATCACCGGCGACCACATTGATGCTGCCGTCGCCTGGAAGGCCGCCGAGAGTCTCAGCGAATACGCGGGCAACCCCGTGAAGCTTACAGTCAAGATGAAGAACGCGAGCCTGTTTTCGTTTCAATTCCTGCCGTGAGCGGCGCCGCGGTAGCCTCGTGCGCCGATCCTTCTACTCGGGCATGAGCACGTGCATTTGGCAACGCGGACAATCGAAGTGCAGGTCGAGGCGCTTGCCGTCGTCGTCGAGCAGCCGCAACTTGCCGTTATGCGCCTTGCCGCCGAACTTCGGGCACAGGTTGAGTTGGTGTTTGATGCAATGCCGCGTGATCATCACGATCTTCCCGCTCAGATCGATCCCCGCTTCCGCGGCAGGTTCGATGTGATCGACGCCGTGGCGGCGGTAAAACGCCTCGGCCTTCTTGTTGAGCACGTTGCCTAGGTAGGTCAATTCATGCCGCGGATACGGGATGTCGTTGAGGATAGGCGCACTGGTCTCGCGGGGGCGGCTCGCCTCGCGCGCGTTGCTCAGTTCCACGAGCAGGTCGCGGCGAAGCGCGTTTAACACGGCCACGGGCATAAACCGGGCAGGCAACATCTTCACGGAGACTTCGTTGCAGGCGAACTCGGAATCGCCCATCTTCGCGAGTTGCTTGCTCGTCGTTTCGAGGGCTTGCTCCGGCTTCGATGCCGCCTCCAGTTGCCCTTCGTATCGCAGCTCGGCGCGGATGCCGTCCTCGTCTATCGCCGTCAGCGTTGCGCCATTGGCATCGGCACTGAACTGAATTGCCACATCGATCCGGCGCACCGTGCGCGTCTTGCGAAGCGTGTTAAGAAATGCATGGTTTCGATTGCGGTACACCTCGACGCCCGCGCTCACTGCCCCCGCTTCGTGCAGGATTAACTCCGCGCCCGACCCGCCGTTGACCGTCGCACCCGACACCTTCCCCTTCGACTCGAACCAACACACGCCGTCGCCGGGCGTGACCTGCACGGGCCGGTCGAGCATCACGCCACGCGCGGTGGCATGTTTCACGCATCCCAAAAACTCGCCCGTCATCTTCGGCGTGTCGACCGCGCCGACAGGACCTTGGCGGCCGTCGACGAAGTACGTCGTGTACCCGCGATTGAAAGTCTTGTCGATATCGGGCGTGAAATCGGCAATCGACTTTCCCGAAGAGGCGCGCTTCATGCCCAGTTCCTTGATGACGGCATCAATCCGCTGACGGTAGAACGTCACGACGTTGGTGACGTAGGTGATGTCTTTGAGGCGTCCCTCAATCTTGAACGAGCCGATGCCCGCCTCCACGAGGTCTTTCAAATGGTCCGACAGGTTGAGATCGCGTAACGACAACAAATGGGCATCGGTCGTGAGAACGTTGCCTCGGTCGTCCTCCAATCGGTAGGACTTGCGACAAGGTTGCGCACACGCGCCCCGGTTCGCGCTTCGCCCGCCCATGGCCTGACTGAGGTAGCATTGGCCGCTGTAGCTCACGCACAGCGCGCCGTGGATGAAGCATTCCAATTCGATGGACGTCGCCGCGCGAATGGCGGCGATCTCTTCGAGGCTCAGTTCGCGCGCGAGGATGGCCCGCTTGAACCCGACCTCGCTCAGAAACGCGACCTTTTCCGGGGTCGTATTGTGCATCTGCGTGCTGGAGATGAGCTTGATGGGCGGCAAGTCGCATTCGAGCAGGCCCATGTCCTGCACGATGAGCCCATCGATGCCCGCTTCGTACAACTGGCCGATTAGCTCAAGCGCCTCGGGGATCTCGTCGTCGTAGAGAATCGTGTTGAACGTGACGTAGACCTTGGCCCAGTAGCGGTGGGCAAACTTCACCAACTCCGCGATGTCCTCGACGGGGTTGCCCACGTCTTCGCGCGCGCCAAACTTCGGCGCGCCCACGTAAACGGCATCCGCACCGCACCGAATGGCGGCCATGCCGCATTCGGCATCTCGTGCAGGGGCAAGGAGTTCGATGGTTCTCAAGGGTTCTCTCGCTGGTCGGGATTAACGTTCTATTCTAGCGTATGCGGGACGGTAACCGCGCGGCACAATACAGCATCCCAAGCACAAGCCCCTGTTGGAACACCGCGGACGGGCGGAATCATCCTGAGGGACCCATCCGAGCAAGGGAAGCCTACTTGATTGTGCCCACTTCCTCGCCCGGGCGATACTCGCGCTCGAGGTTGGCGCGAATATCCGCCTCGTCAAACCAGACCGGCCTCGTCTCGCGCGCGACAAACAGCGGGACCTGATCGGCGTAGTGCGGAGACTCGGGCCGGCTCGTTGCGCTTCCATATTGATGGATGGCGCGCGAGTGGAGCTTTCCGTCCTTGTCCCACGAAGCGATCAGGATGTAGCAGTCGCCCGCGCGGCCGTGCACTTGGCCATTCTCAAGTCCTTCGAGTTTTCCATCGCTCACGCGAAATCCGTACACGGCATGCAGCTCGTCGGGCCCGCCGCCAATACCCATGTTGACCTTCCCGCGATAGAGCCGGTTCACCTCGCTCCACGGCACGTCGATCTTTCCAAAGTGCTCCTTGAGTGCGTGCGCATTGCTCTTGAGCAAGGCCAATGTCTTTTCCAGATCGCCGCTCTGCGTTTCGTTGTCGGATCCGGGGCTGATAGTGAGCAAGGTGATGGCCGCGGACGTGTTTTCGGGGTTCGTGTTCAGATCCCACGCACGCACGACCGTAAGCGCTTCGCTGGTGAGCGGATCGTCCGACGTGGCCGCCTTCATCTTTTCCCAGAGCCTGGCAATCTCCGACTCTTTCGAATACGCCATATCGTACTTGTACGCGTAGAACTCCTCTTCCGTAATCGACGTGTCGGCGCTCAAGAGTTCCATGGCGCGAAGTGCACGATTCGACATGTGGGTCTCGATACCCAGCGACTTCGAGTAGTTCTCGGGTTTCGGATTCTCCGGGTCGAGCGTCGCACGGTAGGGCGTGCTGTTGCAGTTGAGCACAAATCCCGACTCCGGGTTCTCCACCTGGGGTGTCGCGTCCCACGGCAAGTACTCGGTCCACAACGTCTCCGAAGTATTGCCGGGGAGATACTTCCTCCAATCGTACCCTTCGGCGCGCTTGGGAAACCGCGCGTTGTACACATAAAGGATATTGCCCTCACGATCGGCATACGCGCAATTGAACGACGGGATGGCCTGCATCCGCATCGCGTCCTTCCACTCGTCAAGATTGCGGGCCTTGTCCATCCGGTACCACTGCTCGACCGCGCGGATGTCCCCCAGGCCCGCATACCGGATCGCGTACACGCCGTGCTTCTGGCGCACGGCCGGCCCGTACACAGACCAGAGAATCTCGCGCTTGAAGGTCCAGGATATCGGTCCCCACAGCTTGATCTTGATGGGCGCTTTCGCAACTTCCAGGTCGCGCCACGCTCCATCGAACTTGTACTGGCTCGGATTCTCGGGATTCATCTCCAACACGTAGATGTCCACGAGGTCAGGCTTGTTGACCGTGTGCGCCCAGCCGAGGTTCGGGTTGTGCCCGTGGAGGATGACGGGCGTGCCGGGGAACACACCGCCGACCGCGTTCCAGCCCTGCTCGCTGTGGACGTGCGCCTCGTACCACGCGACGGGCCCTTCCCACGGCTGGTGCGAATTGATGTTGATGAACGTACTGCCGTCCGCGGACCGTTTCGGGCTAACCGCGAACGTGTTGGACCCGACGGGCAAATCGTCGGTGAGGTAGGCGCGCGCGGCTTTCGCGGGATTCTTCCCCGAGACTTCCCTGCGGCGAGTATCGCGAAACAACTCCTGCACCGCGTTGTCCACGCCGAAGAAGAACGGCGCTTTGAAGACGAACCCCGCAACGATATCCTTACCCGTGATCGGAAGGACGCCGCGCGACACCTCGCTCGGGTGCAGCGCGGCATAATGATTGATTCCGTCCGCGTAGGCCTCGCACACGGCGCGCGTCTCCGGCGACAGGTCCGTTTCGTATTTCGCGTCGACTGTCGGCCACACGCGCATCAGCGCAACCATGAAGTCGATGGGCGCGGAATCCTTTCCCTTCACCGACGCGAGTTTCCCGCGCGAGGTCAGGAGGGATTCGATAATCGTGGGCATGTCGTCTTCGCAATGCGCGTAAGCCAGGCCGTACGCCGTGTCCGCGTCAGTCTTGCCGAAGATGTGAGGTACGCCCCACGTATCTCTCAGGATGCGCACGTCGTACTGCTTGCCCTTCGCGATGAAGTCCGCGCGCGATGGCTCGCCGCCTAACGCAAATGCGTAGACGCCCGCCGCGGCAATGGCAATCAGGAAAACGACAAGGAGAATTCTGCGCATTGGTGGATCTCCCGGTGGTGACCAAGGACAGCCAGAGTATCCTGCGCAAGTCGCGGGGAAGGAGTCAATACGAGTCGGAGGGGAGAATGGACTCTAAGGGACCAAGTAGACCGACGTACAAGGCGAGGCCCGCGCGCGCTATACTGAATTCCCAAAGAAACCCGGAGCACTCGCCATGCTTACAAGAGCCTTCGCACTCCTACTCCCCCTCGCCCTCGTTGCGGCGGCGGCCGAGCACTACCCCGACGGGCGGCCTTCGGCGACGTTGCGCATGGAGGCCACGGACCAAGGCGTCGTGCTACGGCATGGCGATGGCCCGAATGGGTGCGACTCCCTTGGGGCGCGCGAGGCGCTGATCTTCGAAGAAGACGGAGTGTATCACCTTTTCTACGATGGGGCCGGGGCCGACGGTTGGCGGGCATGCCTGGCAACGAGCAAAGACTTGAAGTCCTGGGAGAAGAAGGGGCCGATTCTCGAGCTTGGGAAGCCGGGAGAGATGGATTCGAAGGCGGCGTGTTCGCCGTGGGTGATTCGCGAGGGAAACGAGTGGCACATGTTTTACGTCGCCTCCCCCAATACCTCGGCGCCACCTGACCTCGTGCCTTCGTTTCCGTATTTGACCATGAAGGCGAAGGCTTCGTCATTGGCCGGACCTTGGATTAAACAGCCAGAGGTGATTCCATTTCGCACGAAAGAGGGAACGTACTACCAGGAGACGGCCAGTCCCGGGCATATCGTCAAGCAAGGCGACAAGTATTTGATGTTCTTCAGCGCGTCGATGAAGCGCACCCTCGGGATCGCACGAACCAAAGACTTGAATGGCCCATGGGAGATTGACCCCCAACCAATCGTGTCGCCGGAAGAGCAAATCGAGAACTCTTCTTTGTATTTCGAGCCGGCGAACAAGACCTGGTTTCTGTTTACCAATCACATCGGGCTGGAGAAGTTCGAGTATACGGATGAGGTATGGGTCTATTGGTCGCAGGACCTGAACCGGTGGAACGCCAAGAACAAGGCGGTCGTGTTGGATAGCGCGAATTGCACCTGGTCGAAGAAGTGCATCGGCATGCCGTCCGTGATTCACGTAGGGAACCGTTTGGCGGTCTTCTACGACGCCCCCGGCGGTGACAGCGTAAGCCATATGCGGCGGGACATCGGGTTGGCGTGGCTGGAGTTGCCCTTGTCCCCTCCGAGAGAGTGAAGTTGCATCGCCTCATTCCAGTTGAAGCCCCTTTCGGTTACTTCGTTGAATTCGGCAACATGCGGTGTGCCAAGTACTTCCAGCAATCTCTGACAATGTACTCGCCAGGATGCTACTGCTATGCTAGTATGTGGTCAGGTAGTTCAAGGAACTGCTGTCGTCATGGGGGGCGGGGTAGCTACTATGAGAAGGGCGGAGCCTCTCGATTGACGTTCCAGGTTTGGCGAGGCGCACATGCTCTACGTTTCGCCCGCATTATTCATTGATCGCTTTTCGCCGAATCGCTCATGTTGGTTAAGGGATTCCGTCGAACGTAGTTGAGACTCAAGCGGCCATTCGGTTCGGCCGGTTACGCTTGACATACGTTCAAGCGCCTGATTCCAAGTCATTGACGCCGAGAAGTAACAGGGGGCCGCACAATGAGACTTTCGAACCTCGTGATTCTGCTCTTGGGGGTGACTCTCGTGGGGCCGGCGCTTGCGCTGGATGTCCCATTGCGGTATGCCGTCTATCCTCAGGAGATGCGTGAATTCCACCCGTATGGAGGGCGGAACGTCTCGATGTCGCAGGTGCTTCCTAAAGGGAAATGGAAGTTGCCCCCGCTGGCCGCGAAGATCCCGCTTTACGGGGTCGTGGAGTTCGGCTCTCAGAAGCATCTCCTGGTGCTGGATTTCACGAATGCGACGGACAAGTTCTATTCGCGGATCTTCTTCGATGTCAATGCGAATGGCGACCTCACGGACGACCCTGTGGTAGAAGGCAAAAGCAACTGGCAGAGCGGCGGACGATTCGCAGGAATAACCTTCAAGCAGGCGGTAGAGATTGAGGTCTCCATTGGGGACGCCAAAGTGCGATACAGCCTCCGCCCCGAAGTGAACGCTTGGTTCCAGAACGGTTCTCCCGACCTTTCCAAACCGGAGTATCTTCAGAACATCAACGTATTCGTCAATACAAACTGCTCGTACGCGGGGGAGTTCGACGTCGATGGCGTGCACTATAGCGTCGAACTGGGCGACACCAACGCGAACGGGCGTTTCGACGATGTAGTCACCGTGCGGGCCGGGATGCGGAACGGGGAACAACTCTACGGCGAAGGAGACAGCTTTTATCTCAACGTCGACGCGAAGAATGACTACGAGAACGAAATGAGCCTGGGAGACAAGCTCGTAGTGGGCGAGAAGGTATTTCAAATACGAGTCAACACTCCCGAGTCGAAACTCACGCTGACGCCGATCACCGAGAACCTTGCTTCAATCAAGATCCCCGGGAAAGTGGAACGTCTTGCCCTGCTGGATGGCGCCTGCAAGAACGGAATCATGGTATTCCGCCCCGGCGAGGTGGTTAAGGTCCCCGTAGGCGATTATCGCGTGTTCACCTATCAACTGTTGCGCGAAGACAAGGAAGGCGACTTGTGGCGTTTGAACGCCCGGGGCACGAAAACGGCCGATGTCGTCTCCGCCAAGATCGACGGCCAGGCCGCGCTCAAACTGGGAGAACCATTCCGTCCGGTCGTAAAGGTGCCGGAGTGGGGGCGCAGCAACATACGGAACGGCGCGAAAGAAGTGCAGATCTCGTTCGAAATACGCGGCATGGGCGATGAAATGGTGTCGGGCTTGGCGCGTATCCGAGGCAACAAGTCAAAGCTTCCCCTTTCTGCGAAGGACTCCAGCCGGCCCAAGGAACCCACCTACAAGATCGTGAAGAAGGACGGCGAAGTGGCCCAACAGGGCCAATTCGAGTATGGGTGAGGATTCAGTTGCTCGGCCACATGGAGTGGCTACAAGAAAGACGAGACTTATAGCGTGTTGTGCACCTTTGTTGCTGGCCCCTTCGAAACGGAGATCAAGGCGCAACCACTCGAATTCTAGACCGGCATTGGACCCGCGTGTGAAAGAATCGGGCGGCTGGCCAATCGCCCAGCCGAACAGCTATGTGAAGACGTAGACGCTTTGAGACGGCGCGGGGCCACATGATGATGAAGCCCTCAAGACTTGCGGTGTTGGCACTAGGGATGCTCCTCGTGGCACCCGCGGTTGCACTGGATGTGCCGCTGAAGTATGTCCTACACCCCCTGGATCCGGGTGATCACCACCCGTACGGCGACCAACGCCTTCAGATGAAGCCGGCCGTTCCAGCGGGGGAATGGAAGCTGCCGTCTCTAGTTGGGAAGACTCCGTTGTACGGAATTGCCGAGTTCGGCGACAAGAAGTACCTCCTGGTCCTAGATTCCACAATCCCGGCGGATACCTTTTATTCGCGCCTGTATTTCGATGCCAACGCGAATCGCGATCTCACGGACGAGCCTGCGTTGGACGGCTCGTACAAATGGGAGGGCCGGGGGCTGCGTGCCACCCTCGTATTCAAGAAGGCCATAGAGATTAACGTAGCCATCGGCGACAAGAGTGTGCGGTACAGTTTTCGTCCTCAAGCGGAGGGCTGGTACCCGAGCGCGCCCCCCGACGTTTCATTGCCTGAAGATATTCAGAACGTCCAGGTTCTGCTTCGGACAAACTGCTCCTATTCGGGCGAGTTCGAGTTCGACG
>JBAZRU010000015.1:10047-22998 GCA_041662805.1 Candidatus Hydrogenedentales bacterium
TTCGACGGCGTGCACTATGGCATCGAATTGGGCGACCGCAATGCAAATGGGCGCTTCGACGACACCTATGTGGTCTCTTCCGAAATGCGACGCGAAGAACGACTGTTTGGAAGCGGAGACAGTCTGTATATTCACGCTGGCGGGGAAAGCGAATACTCAAACGAGATGGGTCTTGGAGACAAGCTCCTACTGGGGAAAGACGCCTTTCAGGTCCGTGTCAACACTCCCGACTCGAAAATAGCGCTGACGCCGATGACCGAAGATCTTGTCTCAATAAGGCTGCCGAACAAAGTCGAGACTCTTGTGCTACTGGATGGGGCGTACAAAGCTGGGACTATGATGTACCGTCCGGGAAGATCAGTGGACGTTCCAGAAGGCGAGTATCGGCTGCTATCCTATCAGTTGAGGTGCGAAGATGAGCAAGGCGATCTATGGCGGCTAACTGCACGGGGCACAAAGAATTCCGCACTTTTGACAGTCAGAAGAGGCAGCCAATCTGCATTTGCGATCGGTGAGCCGTTCCGTCCGCTCGTCGGAGTCAGAGAACTGGTGCTCAATACCTTTCAAGGCAGGGGGGGACCAGCTCAACTCTTTTTGGAGCTGCGCGGGAGGGGCGACGAAATGGTTTCGGAGTTGACACGCATCCGGGGAAACAAGACCAGAATCCCGATGTCCGGCAACTCTGTAAATCGACCTAAAGAACCGACCTTCAAAGTCGTCAAAGAGGATGGCGAAGTGGTCAGACAAGGCCAATTCGAGTATGGGTGAGGATTCAGTTGCTCGGCCACATGGAGTGGCTATCAGAAGGATAAGAGATATCGGGTCTTATGCACTTTTGTGGCCGGCCCCTTCGAGACGGTAAGCGCGGCGCAGCCTTTACATTTCGGAAGATTGAACTACTAGCATTGCATAAGACGAATCGGGGATAAGCGACGGAATCCGATAACGGATTATCGTTTCGCCGAAATGTCGCTGGGTGACTGCGGTCTGCGGGAAATGGCAAGGAGACGCGTTCGGCAAAGGCGCCCTGCAGGTGTCCCAGCTTGAGATACTGCCTGACGTCTTTCAGGCTCTACGTGCGCTTGCCCTGGAATACTATGCCCTTGCCAGGAGGGTACTGCTATGATATCATACCTTCGGACAGTAGAAGAGAGAATTGCCAAACCGGGGGGGGCGGCATGGCCGACCAGGCGAAAGATTGCCCATATGAGAAGGGGGAAATCTACCGAATTCCGTTGATCGTTTTACCCAGATTTGTCATCTCATAGGGGATTCTGTTTAACGCAGTTGAGCAGTGGTGGCCAACCGACAAAGCAGATCTCGCTTGACGCATGGTCAAGCGGTCGTAGCCAAACCGTTGGCGCCGTGACGAAACAGGGGGCCGCATTATGAAGCTTTCGAGCCTCGCGATTTTGTTCTTGGGGGTAGCGCTTGCCGCGCCGGCCATTGCGCTGGACGTTCCGTTGACCTATGCGGCCTATCCCGCGCAGCAGAATGAATTCCACCCATTCGGAGCCCAGCACATCCAGACTTCTCAGACGGTCCCAGCGGGAGAATGGAAATTGCCTCCGCTGGTCGCCAAGGTTCCCTTGTACGGGCTTGCCGAATTCGGGGACAAGAAGTTCCTGATGGTCCTGGACTACACGGCCGCGTCGGACAAGTTCTACTCGCGTCTCCTGTTCGATGCGAATGCAAACAGCGACCTCACGGACGACCCCGTGCTGGAAGGCAAGAGCACGATGCAGAGCAACGGGCAATACGTGACCGTGGAGATTAAGCAAGCTGCTGAGTTCGATGTCATGATCGGCGATGCTAAAGTCCGGTACAGCTTCCGCCCTCAGGTGCATGGGTGGTTCCAAAGCGCTTCACCGGATATGTCCAAGCCGGAGAACCTTCAAAACGTCAACTTCTACCTCCGCACGAATTGCTCCTACACGGGCGAATTCGACCACGAGGGCGCGCACTACCGCGTCGAGTTGGGCGACCGCAACACGAACGGGCGCTTCGATGATATCGTCAAGGTGCCAACCGACATGCAGCGCGAAGACCGCTTGTACGGCGTGGGCGACGGGTTCTATATCACCACCGATTCGAAAAACGACTACTACAACGAGATGAGCCTTGGGGACAAACTCGTACTGGGAGAAAGTGTCTTTCAGGTTCGCATAAGCACTCCCGAGTCGAAGCTCACCTTGACCCCGATTACCGAGAACCTTTCATCGATCAGGATCCCTATGGCCGTTGAACGTATCGTCTTGGTGGACAGCGAATTCAAGAACGGGATCATGATGTTTCGCCCGGGCAAGGTCGCGAAAGTCCCCGAAGGCGAATACCGGATGATGTCGTATCAGGTCCTGCGTAATGACAAAGAAGGCGACCTTTGGCGTTTGAACGCCATGGGTTCGAAGAAGACCGAACCCGCCAGCGTGAAGAAGGGCAGCAGCGCCGTGCTTGCCTTGGGCGAGCCGTATCGCCCACTCGTGGAAATCCCGGAATGGGCCCGCAGCAATATGCAAAGCGGCGCCAAAGAGGTTCAGATTTCCTTCGAGATACGCGGCAAAGGCGGCGAGATGGTGTCGGACCTGTCGCGTATTCAAGGCAACAAGTCGAAGATCCCAATGTCCGCGAAGAATGGCTCGCGCCCCAAGGAACCGACGTACAAGATCGTCAAGAAGGACGGCGAAGTGGCCAAACAAGGCCAGTTCGAGTATGGGTGAGGATTCAGTTGCTCGGCCACATGGAGTGGCTACAAGAAAGACGAGAAGTATAACGTGTTGTGCACCTTTGTTGCCGGACCTTTCGAGACAAAGATTAAGGCATTGCCCCTGGAGTTCTAAGAGACTGTGTTGAACGGCGAGAGGGTGGCGCGGGTGTCACCCTCTCCCGGTTTTAGCGACGGCCCAAGCGGCCTCAACGCCGGGCGGAGAGTACAAACACGGGATCGGGCGCGATGAGAATTGTCACGTTGGCCATGCTTCTTGTGGGAATCTGCGCATACGCCTGGGCAGTTGATGTCCCGCTGCGCTTCCAGCAGTATTCGGACGGCAGTGCGAACGCCATGCCGTGGAGCGCGACCCGGGTTCCCTTCGCGAAGCAACCACCCTCGGGCGACTTGAAGCTGCCTAAGCTCAAGAGCAAGACGCCTGCCTACGCGTTGCTAAAGCTTGGCGAAGCGGAATTCCTGATAGTCTTGGACAGCCGCTCATCCAGCGACTCGTTTTACAACCGCCTCCACTTCGACGCCAATGGCAACCACGACTTGACGGACGATCCGGAGGTGAGCGTAGAGGCCAGCTACAGTTGGTGGGACGCCTATGCAAACATTCGCACTACCCCCCCGCTCACTGTCTCCCTTCCGGCTAACGGACAAAGCGCGCCTTACTCGTTCATGATCCAAGCGTACTGCAGCTTCACCGGGTTTTCCGCGAGTCTGTCCCGCAAAGAGAACTGGGAAAGGCTGACGGTCCTGATTGTCCCATCCTGCCTATTGACCGGCGAATTCGATCTCGGCGGCGAACACTACCGGTTCAGCTTGTGCGACCAGGATGGCAATGGCAAGTTCGACGACGTCGCGTCGGTGCAGGAAGATCGGAATCGAGATCCTTATTCGACAAAAGGCGACGTGATCTACATTTCCACAGGGCGTCAAGTCGAGTACGACGACGCGTTGGGAATGAGCGACAAGCTATTCGTTCAGGACACGCTCTACGACGTTCGCATCGATCGCATCGCGAACATGATGACCTTGACGCCTGTCATTCAGGGTCTTGGGACATTGACGCTTCCGCAAGGGTTGCAAAGGCTGGTTCTGGCGCGCGCCGATGGTAAGAGCTCCATTGCCTACCTGAACCCGGGACAGACAGTGACCGCGCCCGCCGGCGACTATCGCCTCCACTCGTACGAGATCATCCGCGAAGACAAGAGCGGGAATCTCTGGAGGCTCATGGCGCAATCGACGGGCAACGAAACCGTGACGAAGGTCGCCGAGAACTCGCAAACCGCGTTGAAAGCCGGCGAACCTCTCCGGCCTACTATGAAGCTCGCCTACTACTCGGCGCCGGGGCTGCTCGGGTGGTCGGGCGGAGCGCAATTCAGTTTTCTCTTGAAAGGGGCTGGCGGCGAAGAAGTGACGAGTCTGTTGAGCGCAGGCAAGATTTCCCTGTCGTTTGCGGATGCCGCGAAATGGTCCAACCGCTCCAAAGAGCCCACGTACAAGATCATGACCGATGACGGCGAGATCGTCGCCCAAGGCCAATTCGAGTATGGGTGAGGAGGCACATGCAGGGCCACATGGAGTGGCTATAAGCCCCAAACAAGCTATCGTGCGCTCTGCACGTACGAGGCTGGTCCGTTTGAAACGGTCGTTGAAGCGCTGCCCATCGAGAAGTAGCGTGACCAACATAACATTGTCATTCCAGGGCGGCCCGCGGGCCGCCCTTTCTTATTCTCCAATGACGCGGAAAAGACGCAGTAAAGTGGAGTGGTTCTCGTGAAGACACTGGAAAGCGTGCATCTGGAAGACGTGCAATCGGTATACAGCGGGGCTGAAGGCGTGCTTTGGGAGTTGCTCATGGGGGAGCAAATTCACATCGGCGGCTTCGAGTCGTCGTCCGATCTCGCGGACAAGGCGGGGATCCTGCCCGGCATGTCCGGCGTGGACCTCTGCTGCTGTGCGGGCGCGGGCATGCGATTTCTCTGCCGCTGTCGGGGCGTTGCCCAAATGGTCGGCGTGGACGCCACCGAGCACGTCGTTGTGAGTGGTCGGAATCGATGTGAACGAGAGAAATTCACGGACCGAATCGACTTTGTGCTTGGCGAAGCGACGAAAACCGGCTTGCCCTCCAATCACTTCGACTTCGTATGGGGCGAAGACGCCTGGTGCTATGTCGAAGACAAACGCGCGCTTGTGGCCGAGGCCTTGCGCATTGTCAAACCCGGCGGCGTGATTGCCTTCACCGATTGGCTCGAAGGCAGCACAGCACTGACGGACGCCGACGCGAAGCGGTTTCTCTCCTTTATGAAGTTTCCGTCATTGTGGGATTTGAACGCATATTCCGAGGCGCTCGTTTCGAACGGGTGCGCATTGTTGCACGCGGTGGACACCGGACGCTTCGCGCCGTTTGTCCAGCTCTATGCGTCGCTGTTGTCGTCGCAGTTCCGATTTGATGCTCTGAAGATCATTGGATTCGACGAAACGATCATGCGCGCAATCGAAGGAGAAATGGCGTTCACCCTCGAATTGGCCAAAGCAGGGAAGCTTGTGCAGGGGCTCTTCGTTGCACGAAAGAAAGACGAGTAAACGTGGAAAGCGCGGATGAAATGAGTAGCGAAAATGGCCATTAGCTATATGGAATGGTTCGCGCACACGATCGAGCACAGTCTGGCCTATGCAGAGTCCCAGCGCGCATTGGGGCGTCCCGTCGTCGGGATGATGTGCGAGTTTACGCCGCGCGAACTCATCATGGCCGCTGGGGCCGTCCCCGTGTGTCTCTGCGCCGGATCGGCCTCCACCATCCCCGCAGCCGAGGAGCATCTGCCCGCCAACCTGTGTCCGCTTATCAAGTCGGCCTATGGTTACCACGTGAAAAGGACGAATCCATTTCTCGAAATGTCCGACCTGATCGTGGCGGAAACGACCTGCGACGGCAAGAAGAAGATGTATGAGTTGATGGGGGAATCGCGGGCGATGCACGTCTTGCAGCTTCCCCACAAGCAACACGGCCGCGACGCCCTCGAATACTGGCTCAACGAGTTGTACGGCT
This sequence comes from Candidatus Hydrogenedentales bacterium, assembly GCA_041662805.1. GTDB lineage: Bacteria > Hydrogenedentota > Hydrogenedentia > Hydrogenedentales > SLHB01 > JAIBAQ01. The sequence continues at coordinate 15,810 of JBAZRU010000015.1, forward strand.
TGAAAGAGGCCCTCGAAAAGAAGTTCCACACCACGATCACCGAGTCGTCGCTGCGCAACGCCATCGACGTAATGAACCGCGAGCGGCAGTTTCGGAGGTCGTTGGCCGAACTCATGAAACGCGATGCGCCCCCGTTGACGGGCCGGCAGCTCGCACAACTACGCTCGAACATCTCCGGCATCCCCGCCGACCTCGATCAGTACGAGCGAGCGCTCGAATTGCTCAACGGCCGCGACGAAGGATGTTCCCCCTCGGAGGGCGGGTTTTCCAACCCGCCATCTTCTAACTGTTCTTCCAGCCCCTCGTCTTCTATTACTCCCTCCACGTCTCCCTCTTCTGCCCGCCCCTCCCCCACTTCACGCGTGCGCGTACTCCTCACGGGTGTCCCCATGGCGTTTGGGGCCGAACGCGTACTCGACATCATCGAAGGAAGCGGTGGGCTGGTGGTTTGCACCGAAAGCTGCACCGGGTTGAAGCCCATCTATGAAGACGTGGACGCCGACGGGCCCGACCCGATGCGCGCGCTTGCGGTGAAGTACTTCCACCTGCCGTGTTCCGTGATGACCCGGAACACGGATCGCCTCGACCTACTGCGCGAGCTTGCCAGCGAATACCGCGTGGATTGCATTGTCGAGCTGATCTGGCAGGCCTGCTTGACCTACGACGTCGAAGCCTTCTATGTGAAGCGCCTCGCGGAGGAAGAGCTTAATATCCCCTATTTGCGGATCGAAACGGACTACGCCCCCGGCGATTCCGCGCGCATCCAAGTGCGCGTAGAAGCCTTGCTCGAAACCGCTCAGAGCCGCCGGAGCCGAGGCTAACATGAAAGCCTCCAAATTACCCATCGCGTACGCATCGCCCTTCGTCCCTCCCGAGTGGATAGCGGCCCACGGCTGCACACCCGTGCGTGTTGTGCCGCAAGCCGCGCGCGATGCCCGGTTCGACGGTCAAGGCGTCTGTTACTACTGCCACTCCCTGGCCGAAGATCTATGCAGGGAAGCCGGTGCTTCCGGCGTCGTGCTGACAACCACCTGCGACCAAATGCGCCGCATGGCGGAGCGGGTCGCGCTCGAAATTCCCAAGCCGGTGTTTCTCCTCAACGTCCCCGCCACGTGGCGAAGCGAATCGTCGCGAGCGCTCTATCGCGCCGAATTGCTGCGATTGGGCGACTTTCTAGTCGAGCTCGGCGGGCAACACCCCTCGCAAAGCGAGTTGGCGGCGCTTGTGTCCATGTACGACGAACAACGAGCGGCGAGCAGAAGCGCAGGCACTGTTCAAGCGCCGCGCGAGACCGATGGAATTCCTCTGGCCCTGCTTGGCGGGCCTGCGATTCGCGAACACGAGGGAATCCTGACCTGCATTCGCCAAGCAGGCGGCCATGTAACGCTCGACGGAAGAACCGGCGCCGAGAGAACTCGTCCAAGACCTATCAATCGCGACTTGCTTCAACACGATCCGATTTCGGCGCTGGCCGATGCTTATTTCGACTACATACCGGATGCATTCAGACGCCCCAACAACCGCCTGTTCGATTGGCTCGACAGCGCCGTGTCCGCGCGTGCATTGCGCGGCGCAATCGTCGGGCACTATGTCTGGTGCGACCTGTGGCGCGCGGAGGCGTTTCGTATCAAAGAACGCATTGCTGTGCCCTGCCTTGTCATCGAATACGACGAAGCCCCGGAAATCAGTGAACGCACGGCAAGCCGGATTCACGCGTTCCTGGAGACCTTGCAGTGAATACAGCTCCCGCAAAGATCACGCTGGCCGAATGGGAAGTGCGCTACGAACATTGCGGGGCAAATCGTTCCTCCGTGCCTTACGTGGGGCCGCTCAGCCGCCACGTCCGCGACGGCGATGCCCGACTGCCAAAACTGCGTTACGACAATTCCCTGGCGGCTCTGCGGCTCTGGAACTTCGTCCTAAGCGAAGAGGATCGCCTTCACGAAGCCCGGCTTGCCGGAAAGTCCATTGTCGGGACCATGAAAGACTTGGGAACGGTGCCTGTCATCGCGTACGCGACACCGAACCTTGTGGCCTTCTATCCCGATGGCGCATGGTGGACGCCTTGCATCATGGAGGACAGCACCGGTTTGCTGCCCGTTGCCGACGCGCTTGGTCTCGGCGAAAACTTCTGCCCCGTGCGGGCAATGGCCGGGGCCTTTGTCACGCGCGCACATTTCCCGATCCCCGACGCACTCGTGTGCAGCGTGGGCGCGACGTGCGACGACTTCTCCGCGATCGCGCAACGCCTTGAAGGGCTCGGTTATCCCATCGTGTGGTGGGAGATACCGCACAGACGCCAGCCTTCGCGGGGCGAGGAGGCCGTCACTCTCGCGACGAGTTGCGAGGCGCCGGTTGCGCTCGTGCGGCACGTGAGCGCCGAACTCCAGCGTATCCGCGAGATTCTCCAGGAGCTTTCCGGTTTTCCCATCAACGACGAGTCCCTCACGCGAAGCATCCGCAAAGCCAATCGCATCCGCACGCTCCTGCGCAATGTGAGACAGCGCGCGTTCACCGCGGAGCCATGTCCTTTGCCCGCCCTTGAAGTGCTGCTCGCGGAGATGCTGGCTATCCATTTCTGTTCCGACCAAGCAGAGGCGGAGGCCGTTCTCAGCGACCTGCTTCGCACGACGCAGGCGCGTGTCGCCAGGAGGCAGGGTGTGTTGCCTGAAGGCGCGGTTCGCGTTTTCTGGGTCAACCCCGTTGCGGACTTGCGAGTCATGAACGTGTTGGAGGAATGCGGCGGACGGCTTTGCGGTACGGACTTCCTGTTTGGGCACGCGATCCAGCCCATTCCCGAGGATATCCCGCCCATGGAGGCGCTGGCGCGCATGGCGCTCGCCGACCCCATGGTGGGGACCTCCGAGGACCGCGCACTCGGGATTTGCGCGGAGGCTGCGCGCCTCGGAGCGGAAGCGGTTATCATTTCGCGCATTCCCGGAGCCAGCCATTGCGCTTACGAGGGGCGCGCGATCAAGGCGATTGTCCAAGAGCGGCTGGATGTGCCTGTCGTCGAGCTTGAAGTGCCGCCGCTGTGCGACGCGCTGATGCCCGCGTTGCGAACCAGAATAGAAGCCGTCGTCGAGACGGTTCGGGAGACGAGAAAGTCATGCTTGTAGCGGGTGTCGATGCGGGGTCCCGTGCGGTTAAGTTGATTCTCTGGGACCGCTCCAAGAGCCAGTCGTTGGCTTCGGGAATGCTGGATCAAGGGGTGCATCAGGATGCCTTGGCCAACGATCTCCTCGACCGCTTGTTGAGTCAGGCAGGGTGCAGCCGCGGCGATCTGCGCGGTGTCGTGGCGACGGGGTACGGACGCAACATAGTCGGCTTCGCGGACCGGACCATCACGGAAATCACGTGTCACGCGCGCGGCGTGCGTCATGTATTGCCCGAGGTACGTACCGTGATCGATATCGGTGGTCAGGACTGCAAGGTGATTCACCTCGACGAGCAAGGCAATGTCTACGACTTCTCCATGAACGACCGCTGCGCGGCGGGCAGCGGACGCTTCCTGGAAATGGTGGCGACCCGGTTGGACGTAAGCCTGGACCGATTGGCTGAACTCTCGCGGGCCAGCACGGACCCCGCGGCCATCAGCAGTATGTGCGTGGTGTTCGCGGAAACGGAGATTGTCGGGCTGCTCGCCACGGGCACACCGCCCGAAGACATCGTTGCGGGTGTCCTGAATTCGCTGGCGCGCCGCGTAGCGGGCATGATTGGCCGCACCAAAGACGGTCCTGTCGTGTTCACGGGCGGCGCTGCGCAAATTGGTGGATTGGTCACCGCTCTTGAAGTTGCGCTGGAACGTCCGGTGATCGTTGCCCCAGAGCCACAAATGACCGGTGCCTTGGGGGCGGCCCTCAGCGTACCGCAGTAATCCCCGGCGCTTGGGACGCGAGCACTGGCGCCGATTGCCCAGACAGCAGCGCGGCTCCTTCCGCGTTGGCGATAAGCAATACGTGACGGCTCCCAACGCTTTCGCGCCCCACGACCGGATACGTTCGCATACGCGGCGCGAACGGCAACAGCCACTTCCAGTCCTTCTCTTGCACGACCATGAAGGCCGGACCGCCGGCCTCAAACTCCGAGGCGAATTCGCCGGCGATCCGCGCAAGCTCGCTCTTGAAGTGGTCCGCATTTTTGGATTTCCCCGCAACAAATACAAAGGCCTCGTTGATGCGGGCCTGCAACGCCGCCATTTCGTCGTCCGTTACGCGCTCGAAATCCGCCACGGGAACGTTCTCGCACGCGCGCATCAAGACCTGCCCCAGCAGCAGATGCTCCTTCAGCAGCTCGGCGGGATCGGCCATTTCGGGCGACCGCATAGGCCACTCTTCAACCAGGAACTCCGTGAGGAAGTGCTTCGTGTAGAAAATGTACGACTCCGATGAGAAACGTACGGAATAGAAACGGTAGTCCCGGTCAGCCTCGGTGAGTTGCCTCAACGGCGCACAAAACGCCGCCGCGCCCTTGAACGTGTTGATGAAGGGGAGCACCAGCATCGCTATCACCAGGAACAATCCCGCGACGTGGCCCGCCATCGCGAAATGGACGGTGCGTCCCTCTTTCCTGATCGTGGCCATCAGGGCATGGGCCGCAAACAAGAAAGCGCAAACGCCCACCGCGACCATTCGCCTCCAGTCCCCGCCTTGGACGATGTGTTGAAGCGTCACCGTCTCCAACTCAAAGCCAGGGTGCGACGCAGCGTAATGCGGTGCTGCAAATATGGTCGCACCGATTGCCATCAGCAGCAACGCCCACACGATGCCCACGCTACGCCGAACCCAGGTTAGGTTGGCTTTATCGACAAGTTCCACCAGGCTGGTGGCGATAAGGATCGCGAATGCGGGATACAGCGGCAGAATATAGATGGCCCGCTTTCCCGCGCTAATCGTGAAAAACACGAGCGCCGGCAAGGTCCAATACAAAAGCAGGCGCATGCCGTCGCCCTCTTTGCGGCGTTTCCACAAGGCATACAGCGTCCACGGCAAGAACAACGTCCACGGGAACAAGTCCCCTGGGAGATTCGTGAGATAGAACCATGGCGGTTCCGCTTTGCTCACGCCCAGGAAGAACCGGCCTATCGTCTGACGAAACAGGTTTGCCCCGATGCCGTCCTGCACAGCCGAGGAGACTTCAGGCGCGGCCATGAGGCGCGCGGGAATGAACCAAAGCGAAATGGCAATCGCGACAAAGAGCAGGCCTACACCCAGCCGGACCTGCTTGCGTTCTTCCTTGCGGCGCCAATAAAAGAAGACGATCAGGAGAATCGGAAATACGATTCCCGGCGGACCCTTCGCGTACACGGCCGCGGCTATCGCCGCGTAGAAGGCGAGCAGCCACCCGCGCCGCTTCGATTCGTGATGCATCCAAAAGGCGTATAGCGCGACCGCGAGACAGCCGGTAAGCACCATGTCGATCTGCGCTGTGCGGGCCTGCCACCAGAAGCGCGCGGTAGTCATGAGCACGATGCCCGCAAGCACCGCGGTGCGCGTGCCGTAGAGCCGTTCGGCAAGCAGGAATGTGCACAGCAGCGCAGTCAGCGCGCCGAGGACCGAGGGGATGCGCGTCGTCGTTTCCGTGACGTCGCCAAATGGCGCCGACAACACAGCGACCATCCAAAAGAAGAGAGGCGGCTTTTCCTTGTAAGGGACGCCATTGACGTGCAGGACGAGCCAATGGCCGTCGTTCAAAATCTCGCGGGCCACTTCGCCGAATCGGGGCTCGTCGGCGGGCCACAGTTCATAGCCGCCGATGTTGGCCGCAAAGAGCAGGGCGCCGACGCCAAGCAATGCGATAAGGACGATGTGCCGGTAGGACATGGATTACTCAGCCATCCCGGCTTCGGCCTCGCCGGTCTTTGTGCCGCGATGGTTGAAATAGATGTTTCGAATGTAGACAACGAGATTGGTCACCATGCCCACAGCATACACCCATTCGCCTCGATGCCAATAGCACGCAAATTGAAGGATGGTCGCGGCCACGGAAATGTGCCAGAAGATGTGCGGGACAACGCTCTTGCGCTTCATCTCGGTCGCAATCCACTGGATGAGGAAGCGGCCGCCGAACAGCAGCGCGCCTACGGAGCCGACGGCAATCCAGAACCACGTCTCGGTGGCCTCTTTGCTGGTCGTGGCCTGCGTGAGTTCGTACTCGCGAAACCAGATGTGCGCCAGGAGAAACAGGGCAGCAACAGTGATCAGCCCGATCGCGCCCTGAAAGACCAGACCCTTGGTTCGGGACAAGGCGCCCTTCTCGCGCCAAATATGGATCAGATTCCGCGAGTAGATGACGCTGTTGAGGCTGAAACTCAGCGCGCCGACCGGCGATTGATCGTGGACCGCGTAGAGCAGCAGCATGATCGCGCCTACGCTGCTCATGTACCAGAAGGAAACGGGCATCACGCTGCGACCCGCCCGTTCCGAGGCCCACCACTGAAGATAGAACCGGCTGAAGAAGATCAAGCCGCCCACGATGCCCAAGGTCATCCATAATACATACGCGACGGTCAACGGCGGGGACTCCATACTTACTCTTCACCTTCCACGCGAAACGTCACGTACCTCATGGACAGCCAGCGTACGCCTATCAGGTCATGGATGCCGCGCCACAGCCGGTTGCCGATACCGTACTTGGACACCCCGTGGATGCGAGGATGGTGCGTCACCGGGCATTCCGCGATGGTGAGCCCCCCGTTTCGAACCATCACGGCAAAGTACCGGTGCACGCCGTTAAACGGAACAATGTGCTCCACGCATACCCTTCGAAATCCCTTACTACCGCAGCCCGCGTCTCGAATGCCATCGTCGATGATCGTGCGGCGCACGGCGTTCGCGATTCTGCTCGACATCTTCCGCACCCACGTGTCCTGGCGCTTTTCGCGATAGCCGCACACGCAGTCGAATTCCTTCAACAACTCCAAAAACTTCGGAAAATCGCAGGGGTCATTCTGCAAGTCGCCGTCAAGCGTCAAGATGTACGCGCCCAGGGCGCGCCGCATCCCCGCGACCAGCGCCGCCGATTGCCCCCGATTCTCCACCAAATGGACCGGCCGCACACGCGGATTCCGCGCGCTGACCAAGTCGAGTTTCGCGCGTGTGCCGTCTTTGCTGCCGTCATTCACGAATACGCACTCGTAATCGTAGTCCGGCAGCCCGGCAAACACCGCGTCTATTTTATCCGCCAGTGG
>JBAZRU010000016.1:0-8578 GCA_041662805.1 Candidatus Hydrogenedentales bacterium
GCTCCTGAAGGAGCTGAAATGACGATTACCAATCCGCTTTTCGGCGACCGTTCCACAATGCGACCGGTTTCAAGGCCCATTACTGCTCTTATTCGATATTCTGGATTTGCTCGCGGATCTTTTCCAGCTCCGCTTTCATCTCCAGAACAATCTTGGCGACATTTCCGTCACGCGTCTTGACGCCGAGCGTATTGATTTCGCGTTGAATTTCCTGCGATAGAAAATCCAATCGGCGGCCTGACGGGTCTTCCGCATCCAGCATCTCTATCATGTGGATGAAGTGCGACTTCAGCCGGACCACTTCTTCGGTAACATCGCTCTTCTCGGCAAGGAGTGCGACCTCCAAGGCCAAGCGGTCTTCGGTGATGCTCGTTTCGGAATTCAATTCCGCTATCCGGGTCCGGAGGCGCTCTTCGTACATGGCCCTCAGCTCCGGCAAACGCTTTTCAATATCCGACAATGAGGATTTCAGCGCGTCGATTCGAAGGCGGACATCGTCGGCAAGATGACGCCCCTCTTGGGCGCGCATTTCGTTCAGCCGGGTCAACGCCTCTTCCGTCACCCGAACGACGGCGGGCTCGATTGCGGTCAAATCCTCGTCGCCTTCCTCCTGATAGAAGACGCCCTCCATTTGCGCAAGCACGTTGAGCGAAAGCGTCTCGTAAGTTCCGATCATCTGCGCAAGCTCTTTCGAAGCATCCAAGTACTGTCGCGCCACCTCGTTATCGAAGCGAACGGACCTCGCCGACGTGAGCGCGCGTTTGCGGCTCACATTAATCGTAAGCTTGCCGCGAGTTATGTGCTTGCGAATCGTCTGCTTGACGATTGGGTCAAGGCCAACCCAAGCCGAGGGAAGGCGTAGACTACAATCCAAATAGCGGTGATTGACCGAGCTGATTTCAACGGTAAGGCTTTGCCCGTCAAGTTCGCCGACTGCCTTGCCATACCCGGTCATGCTGCGTGACATTGTATCTCCCTGGAATTGAACCTCGAATAGCCGCATACTATACGTCATAAGCGTGGGGGGATGCAATTGCCCTTTCCATCAGGGAACCGCAACCACCGCTGGGGGATGACAGGCAGGTGCGGTAACCGCTGACATCTGAAGCCTTAAGTGGGAGTGTACCGTTCGAGGTGGAGTCGGATTTCATAATTTGATAAATAGTTCAGAAAGTAGGCACGATATGCAGGCGCGTGGTTTCAGTCTGCAATGATTCAACTAACTGGGAAAATGATAACACGCAAGGAGGCATGACAAGCATATACTGATAATTCGCTTGACTTGTATTGGTTATTATGGTATTACATAAGCAAAGTGCGAGGTATGACGTTTTTGCGGAAGGCAATCGCGCTGAGATGATGCGGTTCCTTCGGCTTATGTTCGTGTCAACCGCCGTACAGCCCTTGACGGTCAGAAGGTAGGTCTGTCAGTCGAAGGTGCGGTGAATCGAAGCCGTATGTAGAAGGCTTCGGTGACCGTGCCTCTTTTTTGGGGGCACTGCCGGCTAGGCGAGTGAAAACAGAAAAGGGGGTATAGGTCGCTATGCAGCAATATCCGCTTATACAGGAGTCTCCCGGTATTCACGGCGATCACGCCACCACAGGGAATTCCATAGCCGACGAAGTGTCTCGACTATGGTGACGCCAAGGGGGCGTATAGCGGTCGTGGGGTCCGATTCCGGCGCTGTCGAGCGAGGATGCGAGATGCTCGAACGCCTCGGGTACGCGTGTACAAAGGTGGAAGACGCCGCACACGCTGCCTCCTTGGCGCGAGAAGAGTCGTTGGACTTGATAGTCGCAGTGGGGAGCGGAGTCGGGGATTTCCTGGAGAAGTCCGCTTCGACACACGAGGGGAGCATTTGGGCCGGTTCCGTGCTCGTATTAAGTGACGGTAAGCAGGCGACGTTGTCCGCAGACACCGGGAACACGAGCGGGAACAATGGTGGCAATCACGAAAGCGAGAACGATGAGCTGATTGCGGCGCGCGTCGGCGAAATGGTGGCAGTCAACCGGCTTACCCGAAGACTATCGGACACACGGATGCTGATGAACGCGTGGAAACGCGATATTTCGGATTTGGCGGGACTGGATGTACCTGGCGCGTCACTGGGGAAAGCCGCTTCCGGGCCGCTGGGATTGGCGCGAGCATTGGTCTCGGTTCACGACCAAATCCGGGACATTTCGTTGTGTCTGGACTCGGAAGAGCCGTTTTCGTCACGATGCCGGGAGCATCAGTGCTCGGTTCATGGAGAGCTGCTTCAGGCGCTTCGCCACACCATTGAAATCCTGCGCAAAACCAAGCAATCATTCAAGTCGAAGGAGCTTGGCGAACTTAGGTCCTATCTGGAGGCGTTACTGAACGAGCATTCCTAGAAAGGAGCCTCGGAGAATTCGGTAAATTAGGGGTATGCAAGACGCCGGCAAAAGGGTAGAATTGAGGGGCTAACAGTTTTAAGCGAGGACGCTGTGCATCCGTTAGAGCTATGGAAGGCACATCGGACCTGGAGGTCGTGTGCCCATGAGTCTTGATGCGTCACTATTGAATTCGTATTTGGAGGAGACCAAGGAACGAGTTGAACGAATTACCTCGCTCGTTCTCGAATGGGAATCGGGTAAGAGTCACGACGCGCGCGGCGTGCTAGCAGAATTGCACGCTATGAAAGGCATGGCCGCGATGTCGGGATTCATGGAGATATCGGATCTCTGTCATCGCCTGGAAGACTGGCTGTCGCCCCTCGCGCACAACGGAGAAGAATTGTCCGCGCCGGAAGCGCAGCGCATGCTGGACGCCTGCGATTTCATCCTACTGCATGCCCAGACGGCTGCTCAGCTAGAGCCGACTCCGACGGTTCCCGCGCACTTGATCGAAAGGGTCGGTCTCAAAGCCGAAGAGCCCATTCTCCCTGTCCCTGTCGCGGCTGCTGCCGGTCCAGAATCATTGGCGGCAAATGGCGTCACGGCGTGCTGGAATGGCGAGACCGTGGAAATCTCGGTGCCCGAGATTGCCACATCCGATCAGTGCTTTGAGGTTATCTCGGCGATGCACCAGGTTTTCGACCGCACGGCGCCCGGGAGTCAGTGGCGCGTTGACCTGTCCGCGGTGGACCGCTCCTACCTCTTGCTAATCGGCGCGTTGAACGCTTTTCGGGAGAGTTTGCTGTCGCGAGGCGGCAGCCTGATGCTGATTCACGCAGAGGCCGGGGGGTATACTACGTACTATATGCGGCGCCTGCGCGAGTGCTTTGACGTTACGTTCGTTACCGCAGGCGAGAAGGGGTGCCCGTCATGAGTTCGAGTTGGGAATTCAGTCCGGAGATGGTCGCGGAATGCGTGGCCGAAGGGCTGGAATCGTTAAGCACTGCTCCTGCCTTATTGGAGCGGCTGCGCAAAGACATCACGGACACTTCGGCCATTGACTCGCTGTTCCGAAGTTTCCACTCCATCAAGGGCAATGCGGGCATGTTCGGGCTGAAGGCAGTGAGTTCCTTTGCTCACGCGGCGGAAAGCGCGTTGGACCTGCTGCGAAAGCGCAAGTGCGAACCGACGCCGACGCGACTTGACCTCGTCATGGAAGCGACCGACCTTCTCACGGGATTGCTGGAAGACTCGCAGACCCAGCCCGTTCAGGAACTGGACGCCAAGTCGAAGGAATTCCTTAGCCGCCTCGAGTCGGGTTTCTCGGGCACGGGCGCTGCCATAGCGCCCGCGACGGAGCCTGCTGCCGCGACTGGAGCCGCCGAGGCGAACGGTGGTGCTGCCGCCGCCGCGCCAAGCGCCCCCGCGGAAGCACAAGCCAACGCACCAAAAGAAGGGGACGCCGCAGGCGCGGGTCCTGGCCGCGAAAGCCTGCGCATCGACATGGCAAGCATGGACATCGTCACGAAGATTGCCGGAGAGTTGTTCCATCTCGACGCGCAGTTGCAGTACGAACTGCACGGCGAAGGCGAAACGGGCGTGTCGCAATCGACTCAGAGCCTCCGCGGTATTTCGCGAGAACTTTCCGGCCTGGCCGATAAACTGCACGGAGAACTCCTGGAAATCTGCAAAGTCCCGGTCATGCAAGTAACGCGGCCTCTCGAACGCATCGTGCGCGAAGTAAGCCGCGCGCAGCAGAAGAACATCCAGCTTGAAGTGTACGGCGATCACTTGCGGTTGGATAAGCAGGTTCTGGGCGTCCTTCGCGATCCCCTTGTGCACATCGTCCGCAATTCGGCCGATCATGGCATTGAAACGCCCGACGTGCGCGTGGCCGCGGGTAAACCCGAACGCGGCACTATCGTGCTTGAATTCCGCGAAGCCGACGAGCACATCGTAGTCACGGCGCGCGACGACGGAAAAGGAATCAACTTCGAGGCCGTTAAAGCCAAGGCCGTCAAGATGGGGTTGATGACTCAGAAGGAAGCCGAGGCGCTGGATAAGGACGAAATCGTAAACCTGATCTTTCGTCCTGGATTCTCGACGGCAGGAACCGTAAGCGACATATCCGGCCGCGGTGTCGGGTTGGATGTCGTGATGTCGAATCTACATCAATGCGGCGGAGAGGTCTCCGTGAAGACAGAGCCCGGCCAGGGCAGTATTTTCGAACTGCACATTCCGAAGCTCGGATCGCCGGTTATGGAAGGCCTTGTGATTCGGTGCGCGGAAACAAAGTACCTGCTTCCTTTGAAGCAAGTGCGGCGCTTGGTGGAAGTCGACGAGTCGCAGATCATCGACGTGCCGGGCAAGGGGATTGTGGTGTCGCTGGCCGAGGGCTGTTTCCGCTTGCTTCATCTCGGCGAAAGCCTCAATGGCCGCGACGGCAGCGTGCGCGACAAACGGCTCGGGGTTCTGTTTGAAGATCGCGATGGGAATGTCGCCGTGCTTGGCGTAACGGAAGTTTTGGGCCGGCGGAGCGTGCTCGTCGAAGAATTGTCCGCTTCGCTCAAGCGGGCGCCCTATGTTTCCGGGTCATTCATCCTGGGCGACGGAACGCTTGGTTTTGTGCTGAGCGTCGCCACCTTGCTCGAAGTTGGCGGCGATTCCGAGGTCAAGGAATCCGGACCGTCAAAGTCCTCGCGCAAAATAAAAACGATCGCATAGCCTTTCGGATTTCCATAGGCTGATGGCCGCGCGCGAGCATGGTCAAGACTATGCGGATGCGCCGCGACGAAGAACCTCTTCATACAGATCGAATTCCGCGCGCGCCACGCGCTCGGCGTGAAATTCGGTTACTACCCGATCATGCGCTCGTTGTCCCATTGCCTGGCGCCGCCCTTGGTCGGCGAGAAGCGCGTTAACGGCTTCCGCCAATGCGCGCGGGTCGCGCGGGGGAACGTTCAGTCCCGTCTCGCCGTGAAGATTTACGTACTCCACTCCTGTTCCCAGTTGCGTGGCCACGGCTGGCTTGCAGCACGCCTGGGCTTCGAGCAGCGATATGCCGAACGCTTCGCTGCGCTCCACGGACGGAAACACGAATACATCGCAGGCGTGCAGGTGGGCAACCAGTTCCTCATGAGACAACCGCCCAGGAAACTCGATGTGCACACCAAGCTCTCGAGCTAGCACCTCGTTCCGGTCACGTTCCGGGCCATCGCCCGCAATCACGACGCGTGCGCGAATAGCTTCGGCAGCGCGCACGAGAAACTCCAGACCTTTGTAATAGCGGTGAATCCCGGAGAAGAGAACAAAGGGGCCGCCATAGCGGGCGTGCAGACCCTCCAGCACCGAGTCCTTCGGCTTTGCGAAATCCTCAGGGAGTACCCCCAGCGGAACGATCCGGCATTTGTCGCGAACGGGTTGCAGGGTCGTTGACGTTTCGACGTACCGTTGCGACGTTGGGATAATTACGTCCGCGCGGCGCAGGAAGGCTTGCTGAATACGCCCATAGAAGCGCATCGCCGCCGCCTGCCGGACAACGTCGCTGTGGTAACGCACAACGAGCCGCGCCCGAGGCGGGGCGACCAGGTAACTGATTTCGGCGGTGGGATTCGGCACGTGCACGACGATGACATCGGCCTTCAATCGGCGCAAATACCACGGATACAACGGAGCCATTGGCGCGCTCTGAAACCGTCCCCATTCGCCGACTTCGAGTACGCGCGTGCCGTCGCGCATTTCCACACGTGTCCACGGCGTGCGGCTGCACGTCATCGCTTCGACATCAGCCCATTGCCGTTGATACCGGCAACACATGGCGATGTGGCGCTCAACGCCGCCTAGGATGGGTGGATCAAAATCTTTGTAGACGTGGACAATTTTCACGATTCGGTCCGTGGAAGTTCGCGGTCGCATGATGCGCGGTGTGTCATTTCTCGCCTGCCGTCGTGAAGAGACAACGAACTCTCTTCTTGCCGACCAGGTTCCCAAGCAATCGGTAGTCGTTTCGTTCGAAGCGGATTCTGCCCGCCGGTATGGCGGGACTGATGCGAAGCCGCTCGGCCAATGCTTTCACTTGAGACTCCGAATGCGAGCGCGACAATCCGGACTCCTTCCATTCGCGCGATGATATGAGCGCGTCCGAAGCGAACACATCCGCCTCTCGCTCGAACTTGTCCGCGGCTCGCCCATCGAAGTCGTCGAAGAATGCGTCGACTTTGCCGGTATCCAAATGCAGCGCCACGTGGGCAAGTTCATGCGCCAATGTAAACCAGAAATTGTCGAGGCGATCGTGACGCAACGTCAATGCCACGACCGGGGCTCCGTTGGGCAGGCGCAATGCGGCTCCATCGAGATACGTCCTCGGCAAGTGAGGTTCGACTACGACATGGATGCCGTTCTTTCGTAGAAACTCGCGGGCAAGCCGGGGGCCCTCTTCAAGATAGCTGAGCCGCACCATGTCTCGAAGGAATTCCCGAGTGACGGAACCCTCCGCGTAGCGTGGCACATCCTCTCGCGCGGCAACGGCCATCACGCGAATGCGCCATGCTGTTAGCGCGTATTCGTCCATCTTCGTTCCCGTGCGCACGTGTTGCCTGCTGAGCATCGGCGATAGCGCATCTTGGCCGAGAGGCGCTACGAACGCCGCGATCAAATCCTCCAACTGCTCACGGGCTTCCCGCACCGAGCCGCGGAAACCGCTAAACCATCCGCGCTTCGCCATCTCCGCGACGGGGAACTTCGCGGCATAGAGGGACAAGGCATTGGAGTCGAGAGACGCGCCTGGTTTCCGCAACAGTACTTCCGCGGAAATGCCGAGACCCTCCGACAAGTTGCGAATCATGGTCAGGCTGAGCGTCCGCCGTCCCGATAACACTTCCGAGACCTTGCTTGGACTTCCGATGTAGGGGACGAGGTCTTTGGATTTGAGACCCTTCTGTTCCATTCTGAATCGAATGGCTGCCAACGGATCCGGCAGATCGATGGGGAATTCCTTTGATTCATACTGCTCGACGAGAAACGCGAGCAATTCCAATTCATCGCCTTCGGAGGTGTTTGGCAATGCGTCGAAGATCTCTTCGATCCGCGCCAAGGCGGCCGAGTACTCGTTCTGGGTCTTTATTATCTTGGGTTTCATCAAATCGTTTCCGCGTCGATCGCATCGTATTGGCGGTGCGTGCCCACGAATCGAATGTAGACCAGACTATAGGCGTAATTGATCGCGACCACCAACCGGTAGCTATTCCCGCAAATGTTGAAGACCACTCTTCCGCCTTTGAGAATACTCGCGCTGCGATACGTGGCCTTCACGTCGGCAGACGTTTTCCATGAGGCGTTTCTCGCTTCCGCGAACCACGCCTCAAGCACCGATCTCGCGGCGGGCTCTCTTTCCCAAAATGCGCGCAATGTGCTCCTGGCGATAACTCGCATACGTTAGCATTTTCCCAAATTAGGAATCAAGTAAAATTTCCCATGAAGGGAACCTGGCCCGACGGTAACCGGGGATGACACTCACACCTCTCCAAACTTTTGGAACCTTCATAGCGGGATGACGACACGAGCTTTGGGGCCCGCATCGATCGCATAGAGGTCGGCCTTTGTCATCACGAAACGGAGCCGGATAGGCGCGCTGGTTTCCGGCAACGTATCATGCCCCTTCCATCGAACACGTTCGCTCACACTATCGCCAGTGAGCGGAATGCAATCATCGAGCCCATACCCGGGTATCGTCGAGCCCTTCAGCGCAAGCACTTCCACGCGGACGGCGCCCCCGTCGCGCACAGCGTAGTTGACGGACAAGGCCCCCGCGACGCCATCCAATAGGCTCGTCTTCACCGTTCCCTCGCTTTCGCCGGCCTGCAACGAGGCAAATCCGTCTTTACGCAAGGTGGCCACGCCGATGCATGCCCGCGCTTTATCGGCCCCATGCGTTTCGTCAAACCCGCCGTAGAAGAGTTTGATCGTGTCCCCTTCCACGAGAGGATGGTTGGGCGTAAACACCATGCCGTCGTCCCAGGTTCCAGGTTTGCCGACATCGAGCAGGCGTGGACGGGGCTCCTCTTCGCGTTGCCAGTGTTTGCCGTCCCGGCTCGTCACCAGTTCGACAAAGCAAGGGCCGTCGTTCTTGCCGTCGGTGATGGGAAACATCCAGAGAAAGCCTATGTGCATTGTTTCGTACGCAAACCCGCATACTCCATAGAAGTCGGTATGCGCGCCTTTCGCG
>JBAZRU010000016.1:8588-22796 GCA_041662805.1 Candidatus Hydrogenedentales bacterium
CATGATGCGAAATCGGTGGTTTGCGTAAAGCCAATGCAGCGCCTACGATACCCGCGCACTTCCGCGAACTTCTTCGGCCACGCCACATAGCGTTCTCCGATGGAGTCCCACACGAAATTACCCACATCGCCCGGGTCATCCACGAGAATCGGCTTCTTTGCAACATCTGTCCAATGGATACCATCGGGGGACGTCATGCCGTAGTATCCGCACACCGTGAAATCGGGCGGCGTGCGGCCGTAGTCGAAATAGACGAGCTTATAACGGGTGTTGGGATCGGATTCCCACGGCGTGTGAATGACTTGCGGATTGTGATTCTCGTGCGTCCGCCGGAAGAGAAGGTTGTTTTCCTTGGAGCCTTTGTAATCGACCAAGCCCAGGTTCGGCTTCTCCCAGTGGATTCCGTCGGCGCTAGTCGCATAGAGCATGCGGTATTCGCCCTCGGCCCACGCGTGATACCACGCCCGATATCCCTTGCCGTCGTCGCCAGGCAGCACCGTGCCATACAGGTATACGGCGTCTTCCTCCCATGGCTTGTCCGGCACGAGAACGGGATTCCGCTCATCCTTGACGAACGGGTGGTACACGCGCGCGACGCCGCTTTTCGATTCAACTGCGTAGTCATCGGCGAAGATCTGCCAAGAGCCCTTCATGTCACCCAGTGCGCGCGGAGTATCGACAGCATTCGCCGCGGCGGCGAGAACCAGGCCGAGACTGGCATGAACCATTAGGACTCCGATCATACGTTTTATGCCCCCATGCGCCTCACAGGACTAGCCTGCTTGTTTCGAAAATGTGAAACCTACCCGCGAAGACACTATTTTATACACTGCTCCTTACAAAACCCATCGGGCTCCAAACAGCAACAAGAGGTAGTCATGAGGACATCGAAGCGAGCGGGCACGATACTGCATTTGGGCGCGACTGGGCTTCTGCTTGCGGTCATGGCGCTGCATGCTTCGGAATCCCTGGCGCAGGTAGCGGCGAGTCCCTCAGGCAAGTATCAATGGTCCGGGGAGATCCCGCCCGGGTGGGAAATACTACCGATTCCCCGATACGTGGACTACGAGTCGCCGGACTCGTTCGTGACGGTCAAGAAGGTTGCCGTCATTCGCAAAGACGGCGGGCCGTATCAGAGCGTGCGCGATGCCGCAGGCGATTTGTCCGGCGAGAGCACGATCACCGAAGAGGAGCTGGTGGCCTTCCTCAAAGACAGCAGGGTCCAGGAAGTCGCCTGGGTCGCCGACAATCTTCCTGCCTACGACGATTACGACACACTGATTGTGTTGGGAAATCCGGAACGCAACGCCCAGACTGCGAAGCTCTTCGAGGGAATGGGCCTTTCGTTTACGAAGTGGGACGACGTGCTCACCCCCGAACATGACTTCAACGATTGGAAGGATTTCGGGAAGGAAGGCTATCTACTCAAGGTGGGCGTGCTTAACGGCAAGAATGTCATCATTCTTGCGGGCTACGATTACGACGACGCGCGCAAGAGGTTCTACGGCGCGGGCACCTTCTATGCCTTTCAATCGTTGAAGCAGTTGATCGCCAAGGACGGCGACGTGATTCGCATTAAGACGGCCGAAGTTGCCGACCGTCCGCTCCTGGACGTGCGCGGGTGTTACACGGGATGGCCTATTTCGGAGGAAGTGAATCTTCGCGCAATCGAATTGCTGCCGCCGCTCAAGATGAATCAGAACGTCTTCTGGTACGGCAGCCAGGTTGTCGCGTACAACACGCAGTCGGCATCGAAATTCCGGTATCCGTGGAACGAGGAGCAACTTGAATTCTGCCGCAAGGTGGGCCGGTATTGCCGCGAGCATTTCATCGTCCAGGTGTTTGGAATGAACGCAGACCATTTCAACTCGATGTGGGCAACCGCGCTGACGCTGGACGGCAAGACGAAGGACCCGCTCCACTACGACCTGAACCATGAAGTGGAGCCGGGCGTCAAGGAGATGTGGGCGAAGATCGGCTACGACGTGAAGAACGATGTGGATGTCCTCGCGGCGAAGTACAGCCAATTGAACAAGGTCTGCCCGACAGCCGCGTTTTCCATGTTCAACGAAGACGACGTATTTGGTCTCGTGCATGAAGATGACAAGAAACTCTACGGAGTGACCGGCGACTCCAAGCAGGACGCCATCAATTACGGCAGAGCGCGCGGGACGGTGCTGGCCGCGCTGTACAAGCGGATCAAGGAATTGTGCCCGGACAGCCCAGACATGATGCCGATTTGCCCGCCGGGGAACGTCGCGTATCAAGTCGACCTGGAAAGCAATGCGTACAACTGCCGCGACTTCATGATCTCGTTCACGGCAACGCTCAAGGAGTTGGGCGTGTTGGAGCACATGCCCGTGATGACGACGGGCGGCGGCACGGCGGCGGAAGTCACGACGAACAAGACCATCGACGACTTCAAGAGCTGGTGCAACGGCGGGCCGGCCCTGATCTCCGACAACAACTTTCCGTATCAGCACGTCGGGTCGTATGAGACCGATCCGAACGCTCCGCATTCCTATCTTCAGCAGAGCGACGCGTATCCCGCGGGGTACAGGGACAAGGAACTTTACAAGCGCGTATGGGGCATCTGGGCGAACGGCTTGACGCAGGAGAACGACGAGGTCGTCGGGTGGTGTACGGCGCAGTTCATGTGGAACATGCCGAGGCTCGACAAGAAGCACATGGACGCGAGCGCGACGCGCAAGGTGGCGGCTCCCGATGTGTACCCAATCGTGAAGAGCCTGTATGAAGAGTTCGACGACGGCGCGTGCTACCTGGCCGACGAACTGCGTCCCAGTCCGCCGTTTGCGGTGAGCGACCGGATTCGGTTCGCGGGCGAGGGCTGGGCCTACAAGATTACGTACACGGACGCGATGCGCCTCGAAGCCCAACGGCTGCGCGAGAAACTGGGCGAGCTCATTCCGCAGATCGAAGCCAAATGGAAGCCCGCACGGCTACGTTGGATTGGCTACGACGCGTACACGTTCTGCAGCGTCTTCCTCGAGCGCGGGTATATCAAAGGATGGGAAGGCGCCACGCCTCAGGATCAACTAAGCAAAGATGCCTTGCGCAGTCTTTACCTCGAAGCCGATGACTTCCAACAACGCTTCTTCAACGGTCCGCTCAAGTTGGAAGGCAGAATACCCGTCGAGCGTCAGGACGAGGCGTATGCGTTCGGGAGGCTGGCGAAGATTATCACTGGCGAGCGCCTCAAAGCGCCGATTGCCGAATCGATCAAGGATATCAAGACGCCGTACGTGGACATCTGGAAAGAAGGCTTGCAGGGCGCGTTCTTCGAACCTGTTTCCAGTGTCGAATTGGCGAGCATCCCTGACGGCGATGCGAAGCTCACCGGTGCCTGGGGTGCGGTGGAAGAAGTGGATGCAGAGAAGTTTCGCACGGTAACGGGCGAGGCTGGAGTTTCAATTGAGACTCCGAAAGAAGGGCAGATTGCGATTCGAGCCAAGATCGGTTCCGCTACGCCAAGCCTTACCGAATCTACGCTGATCACCCTTACCGCAGGCAACGCCTCGCACACAGACGCCGTCTCCAAACCAAGGTGGATACTATGGACGCTGCCCGCTGAAGCGGCTTCTCAACTGTCCATCAAGTCCGAGAAGCCCGTGCGCGTGTATGCGATTGAGGTGTACAGGGGAATCATGTAAGTCTTCCCGTTCGCCTATTTCCCCGCAAGCGCCTTCCGGTACGTCTCCAGGGTCTGCCTCGCGGCCTTGTCCCACGAGAGTTGGTTCGCGCGACGGAGACCCCGGCCGCGCAGGTCGCTTCGCAGGCTTTCGCTTGACAGCAGCCGTTCCAACCCCGAGGCGATGGCGATGGTATCTTCGGGATCGACCAGCACCGCCGCGTCGCCCGCAACTTCCGGCAGGCTCGACACGTTCGACGTGAGCACGGGTGTCCCGCATGCCATGGCTTCGGCCACGGGAATTCCAAACCCTTCGTAGAGACTAGGATACGCAAAGACGGCCGCACCGCTCATGAGCGCGGGCAAGTCTTCGGGCGGCACGTGGCCCAGGAATCGGACGCGTTTGCCATGGGGTGAGCGCGCGACGGATTCGCGAACGGCTTCCGTTTTCCAGCCTTGCCGCCCCGCTATCACCAGTGACGGCCCGGCGTTGCCCGCGACGCTTGACCATGCCTCGACGAGCCTGGGCAGGTTTTTGCGCGGCTCGATCGTACCGACGAACAAGACGTAGGGATCCGCTAGCGCGTACTTGGCGGACACCTCGCGGCGGCCCTGTTCGCCGATGGGCTTGAACCGGGGATCGACGCCGTTATGGACCACGTCGATGCGTTCCGCGGGCACGCCTAGCATATTCGTCAGGTCGTTGGCCGTTGCCTGCGACACGGCGATGATGCGGCGCGCATTGCGAACGCTGCGCCGAATCGCTATGCGGTAGTAGGTGGCGCGCTCGGCTTTGTACCAGGATGGGTCGCGCAGAAACGTCAAGTCATGGACTGTCAGAACCGAGGGCATGCGCCGCAGCAATGCGCCAAAATTTGCGGGATAGTGGATTAGGTCGAATTTGCCCTTCATAGCTTGCGCTTGGATGCCCATCTGATCGAACCAAATGCGGCGTGCCTGGGACATGCGGGCCGTAAGGTGGAAAGCGCTTTCACGTCCGGCCGTGCCGTCGGGCAGCGGGATATCCGCCGGCCAGAAGACTTCAATGGTTCCCATCTCTGCAAGCGCGACGAGTTTGGCGGCCAACTGCGTGGTGTACACCCCCGTGCCGCTTCGGTTCCCTGCCTGCAATCCGTTGATCAAGACGCGCACGACGCCGCCCTTTCATAGGCCTTGTGCGTGATGCGTGCACAGGTGCTCCAGGAGAACTTTGCGGCTTGGGCAAGTCCAAGGGTCACCGCGCGCTCGCGGGCTGCCTCGTCTTCGACAAAACGCAGGACGGATTCGGCAATGGCCGCGTGGTCGTCGGGGTCGCAGAGCGCGCCCGCATCGCCCACGACTTCGGGAAGCGACGAGCGGTTCGACGCCACGACGGGACATCCGCAGGCCATGGCCTCCAACACCGGCAGTCCGAACCCCTCGTAGTAGGAAGGGAAGACGAACACGTCCGCCGCCGAATAGAGGAGGTTCAGGTCGTCATCGGATGCGAAGCCGAGCAACGTTACGCGATCCCCGAGTCCAAGCGCGTCGATGGCGGCAAATATAGGGTCCGCGTTCCAACCGGTGGACCCCACGAGAACGAGCCGGTGTGGGATTTGGGCGCGTAGACGGGCAAAGGCATGCAAGAGCCCCACAACGTTCTTGCGTGGCTCCAAGGTACTCACGAAAAGCAGATACGGCTCCGTCATGCCGTGGCGCTCGCGAACGCTGTGCCGCGCCTCGTCGCGCGCGATCGGATGCAGATTCCCTGCTGCCGCGAGGGGCGCGGTAACCACCTTCTTCGGTGCGAGACCCAGAAGCCGAAGGATGTCTTGGCGCGTAGCCTCGGAATCCGCCAGCACCACATCGGCCTCGCCGGCGAAGCGGCGGATACGCCGCGAGAATGGTCCGACTATCTTCGGACTGCACATCTCAGGTACCACAAGAAACCCCAAGTCGTGAACGGTGAGCACGCGTCCACAGCGGCGCGCCGGGGGAAGGAAGAAGTTCGTGGCATGGTATACGTCGATGGGTCCGGCGAGCGTATCGATGCGGGGTGCACCGAGGCATGTCCAGAGGGCATACAGGGCTCGCGTGGGGATTGGAAAGTGGCGCGAGGATACACGCTCAGTTGCAGGCAGGGACTCCGGGGGGTGAAGACTCGCGGAGAAGGCAACGAAGGAGTCTTCCGGATGCTCATCCAGAAGGGCGCGAAAGAGGTTTTGGCAATAATTGCCGACGCCCGTACGCCGCCGTGTTATCGGGCCGACATCGAAGCCGATGTGCACAATGCCTGCTCCCCGAGGTGAGATAGAATATGCGGATGGTAACAAGGCAGGGGTGCAAAGTCAAGGATTCGCGAGTCGATTTGGAGACAGCAATTCGACCCTAAGTAATTGCGGCAAAATATGTTAAGAAGTGGCACGGGAGCGGAGGGTCAGCTTGACAAGGCAGGGGGGGTATGATAGACTCCGCTGTTGTTAGCACTCGAATGCATTGAGTGCCAAAGCAGGCTACGCATGAATCGTGAAGCTGACCTGTCCGAGCGCGAACGATCCATCCTCCAGGCCGTGGTGCAACTGTACGTCACGACTGCCGAGGCCGTGGGTTCGCGTTCCATCGTAAAGCGGCTGGGACTGGAGATCAGCCCCGCGACAGTCCGCAACACGATGTCCGATCTCGAAGAGGCGGGTTACCTGCAGCAGTTGCACACGAGTTCCGGTCGCGTCCCCACGGACAAAGGCTACCGGTACTACGTGGACTACCTGATGCACGTGCAGGAACTGACGATCCAGGAGCGCGCGCGCATCGAGACGGAGCTGACGGAGCGGCTGGACGATGCCGACCAGGTGATGCGTCAGACGAGCCACTTGCTGGCGTTGATCTCGCATCAGACAGGCATTGTGGAAGGGCCGGACGAGAGCGACGCGCGAGTCAACCGCGTGGAGCTTATGCCGCTGACGACGACGCGGACGGCGGTGCTCATCGCGGACAGCTACGGCCGGGTCCGGACGCACATTGTGACGTCGGATCGCGCCTTGGAAGCGGAGCTGTTAGGGCGCGTGACGCGGTTCTTGAACGACAACCTTCGCGGGGTTCCCGTGGAGAAGTTGGCGTCTTCGTTGCAGACGAGGCTGCGGATCTTCGTGGACGAGCAGCATCACTTGGCCGAAGAGGCCTCGCGGCTCTTGCAGTTGCTGCCATCGCAACGTGCGGGCCAGATTTATCTGGATGGCACGACGCACCTGTTCGAGCATCCGGAGTTTCGGGATGTCGAGCGGGCGCGAGAGGTCTTCAATCTGCTCGAAGAACGCGAGCGCGTTGTGGGCCTGTTGCGCGCCGGGTTGCGAGACTCGACGAATATGCGCACGACCATCCTGCTGGGTGGCGAGGCGTCGATGCAGGGCGTGGACGATATCGGTATCGTCGCGGCGTCCTACTCCGTCGGCGATAAGCCGGTTGGAATGATAGGTGTATTGGGTCCGCGCCGCATGCCCTATTCGAGGGTGACGGCGCTGGTGGATTATACGGCGACGATGTTGAGCCGATTGCTGACGCGATTGGCCGGCTAAGCCGAAATACTCGCGCAGCGGTCCGTAAGGGCGGCGCGCGTTTGGAATGCATGGATGAAGAAGGGACATAGCGAGAAGACGGAGCTGGAAAAGCGACTCGAGGCGGAAGCCGAAGCGGAAGCGAAGGCCGAATCCGAGAGCGTGGACGACGCGAAGCAGGAAAGCGCCGAGGGCGACCGAGGACCTTTGTTAGACGTGAAGGCCCTCCTAAAAGAGCGCGACGAGCTTGCGGATCGGTTGTTGCGCGCGCGCGCCGAATTCGACAACTATCGCCGGCGCGTGGCCCGTGATTCGGATCGCGTCAAGCAGATGGCGGCGGAATCGCTGCTGCGCGACATCCTGCCCGTGATCGACAATCTGGAGCTGGCGCTTCGTCACAAAGACGACCAGTCGGGCGCCTTGGCGGAAGGCGTCGAGATGACGGTGCGGAGTCTTAACGAGGCGCTGCGGCGGCACGGGCTGGAATCGATACCGGCCGAGGGCGAACCGTTCAATCCCGAAGTGCACGAAGCGATCATGCGCCGCGAGTCGGATGAACATCCGCACGATACGGTGCTTGAGGAGTTTCAACGCGGGTATCGGCTGGGCGAGATGGTACTTCGTCCCACGAAGGTAGTAGTTTCGCACCGTCCGGACGACGAGCAGGACGACGCGACATTTGAGCAGGATATGTCTGAAGACGCACAGGCGGATTCGGGCGCGAACTGACTTCAGAGCTTTAAGGAGGCTTGAGCGATATGGGTAAAGTAATTGGAATCGACTTGGGTACGACGAATTCGTGCGTCGCGGTAATGGAAGGCGGCGAACCGGTCGTCATAGCAAATGCGGAAGGCAATCGAACGACGCCTTCGGTGGTAGCGTTCACGAAAGACGGCGAGCGCTTGGTCGGCGCCGTGGCAAAACGCCAAGCCATCACCAACCCGCAGAACACCGTCTTTTCGATCAAACGGTTCATGGGCCGGCGCCACAGCGAAGTCGGCACCGAAGAGAAGCTCGTCCCATACAAAGTCACCGAGTCGTCGCAGGGCGATTGCCAAGTCAACGTGCAGGGCAAGACGCACCGTCCCCCCGAGATTTCCGCGATGATACTCCGGAAAATGAAGGAGACCGCCGAGTCCTTCCTCGGCGAGACGGTCACGCAGGCGGTGATTACCGTACCCGCGTATTTCAATGACTCGCAGCGCCAGGCGACGAAAGACGCAGGGACCATCGCGGGTCTTGAAGTCTTGCGCATCATCAACGAGCCGACAGCGGCGGCGCTTGCGTACGGCTTGGACAAGAAGAAAGACGAGAAGGTTGCCGTGTATGACCTTGGCGGAGGCACGTTCGATATCTCGGTGCTCGCCATCGGCAGCGAAGGCAGCTTCGAAGTGCTTAGCACGAACGGCGACACGCACCTCGGCGGCGACGACTTCGATCAGCGCGTCATCGATTGGCTGGCCGACGAGTTCCTCAAGGAGCAAGGCATCGACCTGCGCAAAGACCCGATGGCGCTTCAACGTTTGAAGGAAGCGGGCGAGAAGGCCAAGTGCGAACTCTCGACGACGATGCAGACGGACATCAACCTGCCGTTCATCACGGCGGACGCGTCGGGTCCGAAGCACATGAACTACACCCTTACGCGCGCCAAGCTGGAGCAGCTCTGTGACGACCTGTTGCAGCGCACGAAGGCCCCCTGCTATCGCGCCATGGAAGACGCCGGCCTCAAAGCTTCCGATATCGACGAAGTGATCCTCGTGGGCGGCATGACGCGCATGCCCGCCGTCGGCAATATCGTGAAGGCTATTTTCAACAAGGAGCCTCACCGTGGCGTGAACCCCGACGAAGTCGTTGCTATCGGCGCGGGCATTCAAGCAGGCGTGCTTTCCGGCGAAGTGAAGGACGTACTGCTCCTCGACGTGACCCCCCTTTCGCTGGGCATCGAGACGCTCGGCGGCATCTGCACGAAGCTCATCGAACGCAACACGACGATCCCCGTCACGAAACGGCAGATCTTTTCGACCGCATCGGACAGCCAGACGGCCGTGACGATTCACGTGCTGCAAGGCGAACGCGAAATGGCGCCGGATAACCGCACGCTCGGCCGCTTCGACCTCATTGGCATCCCTGCCGCGCCGCGCGGAGTCCCGCAGATCGAGGTTACGTTCGACATCGACGCGAACGGCATAGTCCACGTTTCGGCGAAAGACCTTGCCACCGGCAAGGAACAGAAGATCCGCATCGAGTCTTCAAGCGGCCTTTCCGATCAGGACATCGACAAGATGCTGAAAGACGCGGAAGCCCACGCGAAGGACGACCAGGAAAAGAAGAAGTCCATCGAAGTGCGCAACAACGCGGATGCGATGGCGTACTCGACGGAAAAGATGATGCGCGAAAACGCCGACAAGATCGGCGACAGCGACAAGGCTGCCGTGGAAGCCGCCATTGCCGGCGTGCGCAAGGCCCTCGAAGGGGACGATGTCGGGGCGATCGAGTCGGCGGTGAAGCAGCTTGAACAAGCATCGCACACCATGGCGCAGGCCATGTACGAGGCGGCATCGAAGGCGCAGCAAGCCGCCGCGGGCGCGGGTGCTGGCGCTGATGCGGCGGGGGAAGATGACGGCAAGGCCTCTGCCCAGGGCGAGAAGCCCGTTGATGCAGACTTTACCGTCGTGGACGACGACAAGAAGGAGTAACCGTAGGTCGCGGAGACGCGATAGAGGCGGAATTGGTAAACTATGCCCATGGCGCAAAAACAGGATTACTATGAACTGCTGGGCGTGCCGCGCACGGCAACGGCGGACGAGATTCGGAAGGCCTATCTCAAGCTGGCGCATAAGTACCACCCGGACAAGACGGGGGGAGACAAGCCGGCCGAGGACAAACTCAAGGTCATCAACGAGGCGTATGACGTCCTGAAGAATCAGGAGAAGCGCGCGAAGTACGACCAGTTCGGCCACATGGGCGAACAGATGAGCGGCGGCGAAGGCTTTTCGGGCTGGGGATTCGGAGGCGCGGGCGGAGCCCAAGGCGGTTTCGAAGCCCCCTTCGACGACTTCTTCGACGTGCTGTTCGGACGTGGAGCGGGCGGACGGAAGCGTTCGGCCGCGCGCGCCGGAAGCGATCTCGAATACCGGCTTTCCATCACGCTCCGCGAAGCTGCCGTGGGTGTCAAGAAGAAAATCCGCTTCGCGCGCCGCGAAGTATGCAACGACTGCAGCGGCACCGGCGCGCAACCGGGAACGCAGGCGCAAACCTGCGGCGATTGCGGCGGCACGGGCCAGGTGCGCCGCGCCCAAGGGTTTTTCAGCATCACGCAGACGTGTCCGCGCTGTCGCGGGGCGGGCAGGGTGATCTCGAAGCCGTGCGCGCGCTGCAACGGCACCGGACGCAGCCGCGCCGAACGCGAACTGTCGGTCGATCTGCCCGCTGGCGTCGACACCGGCTCGCGATTGCGGCTTGCCGGCGAAGGCGAGCCCGGCGAGGGCGGCGGTCCTCGCGGCGATCTCTTCATCTACGTCGAAGTCGAAGCGGACGACGTGTTCGTGCGTGAAAACAACGACGTCATTTGCGAAGTGCCCATTAGTTTCGTGCAGGCGATACTTGGAGACAAGATTCGGGTTCCGACGCTGTACGGAGAAGCGGACCTCAAGATTCCGGCGGGCACGCAACCCGGCGCGCAGTTCCGTTTGCGTGGCATGGGTGTTCCCGACCTGCGCGGCTACCACAAAGGCGACCAAATCATCGTCGCCCAAGTCGAGATGCCGACGAAGCTCACCCGCGAACAACGTGAACTCATCGAGCGCTTCAACGAAATGAGTTCAGACAAGACGTATCCGCTCTACCAACGATTCCTGGAGAAGGTGAAGAAGTCGTTGGGCGGCTAGAGTGCGTGGCGGCCGCTTGCCCTGTTCGGCCTAAATTTCTTCTAGAATACGCTTGCGTTGCTCGAGGTATTCGGCGTTCGTGATCGCGTGTTCCTCAAGCAGCGATTCGAGCTTCGCCAAGCGACCTTCGATGTTTTCGCTGTGCGCCTGTTCCTGCGCACGCGGCTCCACCCCCACGATAAGCCTCGATATCGGATCGGATTCCTCTTCGCCCGTCGTTATGTCGACCACCGACATCCGGTCGCGGCTCACCGTGTTGGTGAGACTGTAAATAACAGTCGCGATGCCGAAGACGATGAATAGAATCCCAAAGAAAGGAAAGAAAGTGTGCACCAAGGGGAAGGGGGCTCCCTTAGTCGCTTCGAAGACCGTCACGGTCCAGAAGATTCCAAAAGCAACACCGATAATCCCGCCGACTGCGCTCATGGCGGACGGACCACGACCCGGTTTTACACTCAGCACATCGTCCTCCCTCATATTGGTGCTCTCGCCAATTGGATGCCACCGCTTGCGAACAGGTTTATCATGCGTCGCGCGCTGCGCCGGACTCAACGTGCTTTCTGTTGGTTGCAATCGGTACTCTGGAAATATTCCGCTCGGACGAAGGTCTTGAAGTACCGGTGCCGGGAACGCCAATCTCCCGATTGGCATCTTAGCGTTGCCACCGAAACAACGACGACCGACTCCTGCGCAAGGACGAAGGTCACAAGCACTGCGCGGGCTTGCAGTTGTGAGATAACTTGGACTCAGGGCTGACCTGCCTCAGCTACGCCCCCATCCGCTGCAAGTGAAGCTCGCTGTCGCTCAAGATCGACGCGCTGTTTTTCAATGCGCTGCAGGACCGTCCGAGGCAAAAGAACCAGGTAGGCGAAGCAGAAGACCAAGAACAGAACACCCCCGAAGAGGAGTGTCAACCGGTCGAAATCGTCCGCCAAATGAATGGGCCACTCGAGCGCGATATAGGCAGCCGCTGAGACAACGACTATGATCCGAACCCAGAAGTTCACGCACCTCATCCCCTTTGATATACTATCGAGACGCGCAATTCTATGGTTCAGTTCCGCAGTGCTGAGGGCAGGACCTTCGATGGCGCAGTACGTAATCCGTTCACTGGGAACGTGTCGGGCGAAGAATGATGAAACGATTGGGGCTTTGGGACCACTCCACATCCGGACGCCCTGTTCAGTATTAAACTTGAGGGACTCCACGCGGTCGGGCAAGTAAATTAGGAGCTCAAGAAAATCGTCGTGCTGGTGGCTCTTCCTGAATAGGACAAGTTGACGAACTTCACACCAACGGAATAACGACGTTCTCTGTCCGCGAGTCATCTCCAGACCCAGCCGATCTGCCCGGATACGCCTGTGCCGCAGATAGCGCGGTATGAGAGCCCCAATTCGGATGTCGATGCGGTCGGGCGCTTCGGGCGACGGGGGCGCAACATAGTGGCGCAGGCACTTCTCCATAATCTGGACACGCGAGGGTTCGTCCAAGAACTCGAACGTTAAGCGTCGCAGACCCCATCGCAATTCGGGGAAGACAAACGAACTGTAGGACGAACCTGCCCGAGCCGTACCGCTGGCAAAGGACGCCCAAGGCCATGTCCTCCACCTGAATAGAATCCGCCTGTGGATGCCAATGTCGTTGGCGCGGATACGGTAGCGGCTAACCCACCAGCTCCCAAAGACGGCAAACAGGATGCTCAGCAGCGGCGCGATCATCAGGGAAGCAGAGAAGGAGCTTCCGTCAATCCATGAGAATACCAGCATGAAGACGATGGCGCAGAATACAATTCCCCACAGAAAGATGTATGCAGCGCGCCTAAGCTCCGGTGCAGCGCGAAATTCTAGTTCCGCCACACTGTCATCGCAAGTCACCATACTATTGTGACGATCTTTTCTCTGAATAGGGTTTACTTCCGTGACGAGGATAAGCAAGGCACAATGGCGATCGCAATTCCGAGACAAGCGCGACTAACTCGCCGCGACAATGCGTGTAACGTCGCGAAGGCGATGCTTGGATTTCGCGAGGGCGAGTTCGTTGGTGGTTTGTCCATTCATCCAAGACTGAGGCGTAGTGCCCAAGGCTCTCGATAGGAGCCACGCGGTCTCCGGCGTAATTACCCGGCGTCCGCGTCACATCACGAACCATCCCGGTACTTCGCGTGGCACTGGCCGCAACTCTCTCCTGCACTACGAAAGGCTTCCGCTTTTGCGTAGTCATTGGAACTCCCGCGTAGCGCCTTCTCCAGCGCGTCCGCGGCGCTCTCCGCCTTCTGCAGGTGTTGCCGGAAATCTTCGGGGCGCTTCGCAACATCCGGCATCCTGCCCATCTCGCGATACGCCTCCAGAAGCTGCAACGCCTCGTGCGCGGGTTCTACGTCGGGGTGATTCGGCGGCGTCTTCCACCCCGCGGCCTTGGCCGCTTTCAAGTTCTCCCAATGATGATCGACGGCCACCATGGCCTGAGTCAGATCGTCCGTCTTGGCGACCTCGGGCAACGAATCCGATACCTTGGCAAGCTCTTCCGCGTTGGGACGCGCAAACTCCTCCACGCTGCGGAAAAGCCCTTTGTAGCGCGCATCGGTGCCGGCGGATTTCATCACCTCAAGCGCTTTCGATGCAGAGCACGTTTCTTCCGAGCACATCAGTGCGATGGCCGCCGCGGCGGGCCCCCGGTGCTTGCCGTGGTGGCAATGGATGTAGAACGGACCCGGAAGCGTGCGCAGAGCCTTCGCAATTTCAAGCGCCTGCTCGCGCGGTATGGCGTCGTATCCAACAGGAATATGCACATAGCGCATCCCTGCCTTGTGCGCTCCTTCTACATCGGGCTTGGACCCGTCCACGGAGAGGATCGTCTTGACCCCAAGATTCTTCAGCGAATTGAATGCCGCGTCGCCTTCGGGGCTGCTGCCCGAATAGATAGCGTCGCCGATGCGGAAGACATTTTCGAGACCTTCGATCACCACGGGGACGGGGGGGGATTCGTCCGCAAACGAAACGGCAACGCAACTTGCGAAGACTGCCCACGCGGCAAGCAAAACAGAACAATACGGTGCGGACAGTTTCGAACGCATGCAGAAATCCCTTCCATTTCAGTGCGCGTCACCAGTGGAGCGAAGGCCTGTACTACGATACACGACAGG
>JBAZRU010000017.1:0-21994 GCA_041662805.1 Candidatus Hydrogenedentales bacterium
TTTGACGATTCAAGGGGTCCCCCCGGGCGAGCCCGCTGTAAGTGCAGCGGATAAGCCATTTGCCGGATTCGGTTCAGCGCGGAATGTGCGCAATTGTCCATCCCTATTGGGGCGTCCTAGATGGAGGCGAGAGGTCATCATATATGCTCCGTTAGGCATCGGTGGACCCGAGTCTCTTGCACACTTTCAGTGTGCCTTTCGGTTGTTCTGTTACCCCGGGGTAGCGCATGTCGCGCGCGACATGCGGCACCCCGGGCTCTGGAATGCCGTGCCTTCAGCACGGAAGAGGCAGCAATTAGCGACCGATTACGTGCGATACCCCTGGGGTGTCCCGGTGTCGTTCTGACGATACAAGGGGGGGCACCTTGGCCAGCTTCACTCGTCGCGAGTCCTCTCTGGCATCGCGTCGGGGAAGAGGGCCTTAATGAATCCCCCTATATATATGCGGGAGTTTGTTGCACTGTCGGCCGGGGGAGGCGCGAAATAAAGAGGAATGTTAACAAGGATGCGCAGGATAGATAGGATGGGTCTGCGGGGATTTGAATGAGGTTGGGAGATTGGGGAATTGTCCGCGCGGAGACGCAGGGACGCAGAGGTGAATTTGAAATTGGGAGGGGGATGGGATTGGGCGCGCTCTGTGCCAAGATGATTACCGGCAGAGCGGGTACTCTCTGTGCCCAGATGTTTTGGACAATAGGTGTAACTACTTATAAACTGGCATATTAGCAGGAGTGGCTGTCGGGGTTGCCTGGAATTGGTCGTTCGCTTCAGGCATCTCGGGTCTGCGTGCGCGTTCGACTAGGCGAACCGTGTCTTGGCAAATGGGGAGACCTCCCGGAGCGCGGTTCAGTCCGGTTCTGTGAGCTTTCAAAAAGGCAAGGCTTCCGGCGATCAGCGCACCCAGGGCGACGGCCAGGATGGGTGAAATCAACCCGAGTACCGATAGCAGGAGAAGCCCTAAAACCGCGCCAACAAGTCTGCTCATCTCAAGCCAGTAGGACCAGCGCCTTGCCTCCATGATACCCCCTATGGAGAGCAGCGACCACGCAAATGCGAGACAGACGAAGGCCTTTGTGCCCAGGGATAAGTCCGATTCGAGGGACAAGAACGCCACTGCCCCGAGGACAAGCGGGACAAAATGGGCCAGGGCGTATGCGGTCAATGGAGGCGATGCCTTCGCGTCATAACGCTCGTAGAAGGCTTGCGTTGTGTGCGCTGGAGGACCCTTCTTCTCAAATCCGGCGGGACGCCACGCCGGAGGCATAAGGAAGAGAAGCGCCTTGTCGCGCCAGCTTGGCACTTGAGCGACGAGTTTGCAGAGGTCGACCCAGTATTCAATCTGGCCCCATACCGGATTCCAACTCCTCAAGGGAGTGGCCGTCCCGTAGAGGGGTTCCTCCTCTTCCTCGACAAAGCTGCCGAACATCCGGTCCCAAATGATGAGGACGCCCGCGTGGTTTTTGTCGATGTACTTCGGGTTTTTTCCGTGGTGGACGCGATGATGGGACGGGGTGTTCATGAACCATTCCAGGGGGCCAAGCTTGCCAATTGCGCGTGTGTGGATGAAAAACTGATAGATAACGTCACTTTGTAAACAAATAAGGAACATGACCGGGGGGAATCCCAGTAGGGCGATGGGAAGGTAGAATACCCAGAAGAAGGCTCCCTGAAAGGCTCCCTGGCGGAGCGCAACGCTGAGATTAAACTCCTCGCTCTGATGATGGGGCACATGGCTGCCCCAGAGAAAGCTCACTTCGTGACTGGCCCGATGCGCCCAGTAATACTGCATGTCCACGAGCAGGAAGCAGGCAATCCACGCCGCGACGCTCTCCATGGGGATGGCCGTCAGGCGGTGATATTCGTAGAGATACATGTAGCCGGCGAATACCGCCGATTTGAGGAAGGCCGCGACGATCTGATCGGCAATGCTCATGCTCAGGTTGTTCAGGGAATCGTTTAGGCGATAGAACGGTTTGCGGGCGATTGCGTTGAAGGCGACTTCTATGAGGATGCATAGGATGAAGACTGGGGCTGCGTATTGAAACAGGTTTACCATCGAAACGCCTCGTCACCGGAGTGGGAGATCCTGGCCTTGCGTCCGTATTCTATGGTGAACCGTGGGGAGTTGTCTATACGTCGTCTTCGCCGGCCGGCATGTCTTCGCTGGTCCATTTGTCCGAGCGGGCACCGCGGCTCAGCTTGCTCCGAATGCGGGCCAGGCGTTTCTGAAATGCCTGCAAGGGAGCCGCCTCGAACTCGGTGGCGCGCCCCAACGCCTCGCGTGTCTCCAAATAATCCACGGCTTCCTGACAGAGGCGGGCCGCCTCGGAAAAATTGCGGGTGCGGTGTTCGAAGTGCTTGGCCAATTCAAGTCGTGCCAATAGGTTGTTTGGATGTTCCTGAAGGATGAGGGCCAGCGAGTTTTCCACGCGATCCCAGTCGTTCAGGCGCTTGGCCGCAAACGCGACAATTTCCAGGCAGCCCGTGCGACGTTCCGGATCGGTCTCAATCTCCAGCAGGAGTTCTCCTTGCTTGACCGCTTCGTCGTATTTCTTCTGCTTGAGGTAGACCCGGAGCAATGAGAAGCGATCTTCGTTGTATTCGAAGCCGCTGCCATGGGGTTCCTGAAGGCATCGCGATAACCAGCCCGTCAGCGCTACCAGGGACAGAATGTCCATGCGGTGGTGATAGAACACGGGGGCGAGGCGGCGCGCGTCGCGTGTGCGAAGGTAGTCGAACCAGAGCTGCGGAATCTCGTGGCTGGGCACGTCGCCATGGCGGGCGAGTCCGAGGACTTCGCGTTCCACGTTGCCGAGGCTGCAACTGCCGAGCCTGCGCTTGAAGAAGCGTCTGGCGGCGTGGAGGAGGTCGAAATGGAGGACGCCATCCATGCGAAAGCGTACCCGATTCTGGATGAACCGGGTGCGAAGCAGGGGCATATCGAAGGTCTTGCCGTTGTAGCTCACCACGGTCTCGCAAGGCTTCATTGCTTCTTCGAGGTACTGGAGCATGGGCTCCTCGTCGTCGTAGTCGCGCATGAAACATTGATCGAGCCGCAGGCCCTCCTCCACGAAATAGGCGATACCCACCAGAAATGCCACGGTGCCCGACCCGCCGGAGAGCCCCGTCGTCTCGGTATCGATGAAGAAGGCCGTCCGGGGATTGAACTCGATCAATTCGTTGTCGGATGCGGAGAGGGCGATGTGCTCTCCGCGCGCTTCGAGGACCGAGTCGAGGGTCACTGTTCCGTGGGGAGTGTGCCAAGGGTAGGTGTGGGATACGAGGTAGAAACCGTCTTGATCGCCGCCAACTACGGTGCCTGGAACGACCGTGTTGACCTCGTAGGCACCTTCTTCCCGCAAGCGCTGAAGGCCTTCAAGGCGTTGCCGCCATTCCGACCCTTTCATCACGCCGCTTCGGGAGAGAATCTCGTCGAGCTTTTGCTTGTTGACCTGATCCATACCAAACCCCTGAAAACGATTTTAGTAGAAATGGCGGCGCTTGGCAATGCTTTCGTTTTTGGCAGGGAGAGGGGAGCGGGAGGAAATGGAGCGGGTGAGGAAGACTCAGGGGGAAATCAACACGACCGAACCAACCGGACAAAGCCGAAACACGGTTTCGAGGTCGTCGGGATGCAACCGAAGACAGCCATCCCCAAAAGGCGTGCCGACTCTTGATGGGTCGGCGGCCCCGTGGATACCGTAGCTGGTGGGGCTGCCGTTTTGGGCAAGCCCAAGCCAGCGCTTCCCGAGCGGATTGCGGGGATCACCGGGCGGTACGCCTTCTCCTCGATTGTGCCACACTGGGTTCGTGAGTTTGTTGGCGACCGTGAAGACACCGACAGGCGTGGTGTCATTGGCACCGACGGCTATGGGAATGGTCCTCAGCGGTTCTCCGTCGCGGTATAGGGTGAGCCTGAACGTATCCTTGTCGATGGCGATTGCTATACCCGAGGTTGGCAGACCAGCGGGAATCCGCGGCATGTCTTCCGACTTGCCTTCGGAAGGCGCCGATTCCTCGCGTCTTGGAGTATCCGTCGAGGCGACGCGCGCAAGCTCGGGTCGAGGCCGCGCGATCGGGGCGTCTTCCAGGTCACGCCGGCGAGACGCGATATTCGCGTCGCCCAATACGGCGTCGCTCGACCGCGCCAAGGAATAGGGTGCGCCACTCCGAATAAGTGGACGCGCATTGCCCGGAGCTTCCGTTGGACTGGGTGACTGCGGGTTTGTGGCGCGCATCCCTGTCTTGACTTCATCCGGTGTTTCGCGCTCCAGAAGCTTTCGCGCTTCGGGCTTGGCCTTGCCTGCGACGACTGGAACGCGGTCGGGAGACTCTTCGCGAGTTGCACCTTTGACGCCGTGCCACTTGTCCGTCGCCGTCCACCCTACGACCAAGGGAATCAGAAGGACCAAGACCACCGGGGCGAGGCGTTTTCGCTTGGAGTCTTTGCGGGGTGCCAAGTCCGAGGCGAGCGTATCCGAAAGCGGCAGAGTGTCAGGGGGAGAAGCGGTTGCACGGACGCTAACGTGCGCATGTGGCGCTACCGCCTTCACGTTTGGCGTCAGCAGCGTTTCGACGCCAAGCGCGAATGTCCCATCATGAAGCGATTTGGCATGAACGACACGTCCGCGCAAGAACAGGGGTTCGGAAGGAGAATCGCTCGGTTGGACAAACTCAATCTCAAGGGAACTTCCGACTGGGACGGTGGCTGCCGTGACAATGCCGATGCCGTCCAGACTGACATCGGAGACAACGCCTTCCTGTAAGAGGGAAGCGCCACCTCCCTGGGCAAGCAAGACGCGCTTATTAGAAGGCACACGGGGAGTCCGTCTACGGTTGTCAACTGCTTTTACGGCACCTGCTCCCACGGTACTTTCGTCTCCAGTCCGTTGAAAACGCCGCATGGGCATGCGGATATACCCAGAAAATATACCATATAACTGCGGAAATTGAGGAGCAAAATCTACCGACCGGAGGAAGGGCGGCAGGAAGTCCAGCACGGTGAGTTCTGGGCCGGGACCGAAAAGTTGTGTAGGCCTCGTTCTAAGTCTTTTGTTTACAGTCGATTATAGCCATTTAGCGCCGCCACACGATAGGCTTCGGCCATGGTCGGGTAGTTGAACGTCGTGTTGAGGAAGTAATTCAGAGAGTTGGCCTCTCCCTTCTGCGACATGATGGCTTGGCCGATGTGGATAATCTCCGAGGCGCTGGCCCCAAAGCAATGTACCCCCAGGATAGCGAGCGTCTCCCGATGGAAGAGCAGCTTGAGCATCCCCACGGTCTGCCCCATGATCTGGGCGCGTGCCAGACTCTTGAACAACGCGTGACCTACTTCATAGGGAATCTTAGCCTCGGTCAGTTCGCGCTCGGTTTTTCCGACCGAACTGATCTCTGGGGATGTGTAGATTCCGGTAGGAATGTCGCGCACCAAGCTGGGTTCTCCGTTGCCGAGGATGTTTGTGGCGACGTAGCGCCCTTCGACATACGCCGCGCTTGCCAGCGATGACTTTCCGGCCACGTCGCCTGCGGCGTAGATGTGCGACACACTGGTCTGATAGCGGTCGTTCACCTCGACCTGGGAACGCGAGTTCGGCGTAATGCCAATCGCCTCCAGATTCATGCCTTCGGTGTTGCCGGTACGGCCGTTGGCCCAGAGAAGGATGTCTGACTTCAACTGCTTTCCCGATTCGAGATGGAGGACAACTTCCGAATCGCGGCCTTCCACGCGAGAGCACGTCTCCATATGGCGAATGAGCACCCCGCGATCGCGCATGTGGTAGCTCAAGGCATCGGTGATCTCGTCGTCGAGGAATTCCAGCAATCGCCCGCGCGTGTTGACGAGATTTACCTTGCAGTCCATGTTGCGGAAGATCGACGCGTACTCGCATCCGACGACCCCCGCGCCGTACACGGTGATGGAGCGCGGCGTGTGGTCAAGCGTCAGGATCGTATCGCTGTCGAAAATCCGTGGGTGGGAGAAATCGACGTCGGGCGGGTGGTAGGGCCTACTTCCCGTTGCGATGATGATGGCATCGCCGCGCAAGCGATTCGGCTCGCTCCCGTCTTGGCGGACTTCCAGAGTGTGGCTGTCGAGGAACGAAGCAAAGCCGCCGATTACCTGGACGCCGTTCCGGTCATAGAAGTTCCTGCGCATCGCGACTTGGCGGTCGATGACCGAGGCGGCGCTTTTGCGAAGCTTGTCGAAGGACAGATTCTGGGAGAGTCCGGAGTCTTTGAACAACGCACTCGAATTGGTGGAGGTCAACTCTTGCACTGCGTTCCGAAGCGCCTTGCTGGGGATCGTGCTCAAGTGGGTGCAGTGTCCACCGACCTTATCCATGCGCTCGATGACGCAGACATTCTTGCCGCCTTTCATGGCCTGCATAGCAGCGCCTTCTCCGGCGGGTCCAGTGCCAATTACGAGTACATCGAAATGCGGTAGTCCGGGCATTGCAGCTCTTCCTTCAAATCGTTGAACTTGGGTGAAGACTTTCTAACGGTATCACGGGCGGTAAGGCCCATCCAACTGTGGGCGGCTACGCGTCTTCTCGCGGGAGCGGAGGAAGCAGTTTGACTCCTTCGGAACGCGCGATGAAGGTGGCCGCGGTCAGGTCGCCGATCACGTTGACGACCGTGCGGCACATGTCGAGGATGCGGTCGACGCCGATGACCAGGGCGATCAGGGCCGGGTTGACGCCGACCGTAGCCAGGACCACGACGATAAACGGTATCGACGCGGCGGGCACGCCGGCGGTCCCGATGCCGCCCATGATGGCCATGTACAGCACCATCAACTGCTGGCCGATGCTCAATTCGACGCCTGCGAACTGCGCCAGAAACAACACCGTCACGCCTTCAAACAGGGCCGTGCCGTTCTGATTTGCCGTGGCTCCCACCGTAAGCACGAAGGAATTGATGTCGCGCGGGACGCCCAAGTTCTGCTCGCACTCGCGCAGGGCCGTGGGCAGCGTCGCATTCGAGGAGGAGGTCGAGAAAGCCGTTATCATGACTGTCTTCACGCGACGGAAGAACTCCAAGGGGGAGATGCGCGATAGCACTGCCAGCGAGATCGAGTAGACGACAAACAACTGTATCGCGAGCCCCGTCAGCACCGTGGCGACGAACCAGCCGAGGCTGATGAGGAGTTGAAAGCCGAAGCGCGCGGTCATAGTGAACAGGAGCGCAAAGACCGCGTAGGGCGCAAACATCATCACGAGGCCGATGCCTTTTGCGACGGCTTCATACGCGCCTTCCAGCACGCGAAGCACGGGCTTGGCCGAATCGCCGATGAGCGTCAAGGTGATGCCCATGAACAGGGAGAAGAACATCAGCCCCAACATGTCTGGCGGATCGGACGCGAGCGACTGGACGATGTTTGTGGGGACGATTGTCTTCACGACCGCCATGAGCGGCGTGTTGACCGGGAGTTGCGTGGACTTCGCGCTTTCGACCTTCGCAAGGGCTTCGGTGCCGTAGCGTTCTTGTAGGCGCTGGCTGACTTCGGGGTCGATGCGCGTGCCCGGGTGGACGAGGTTCGAGAGGGTCAACCCGATGAGGACCGAGATCGCGGAGATGACGACCGTATACAGGAGGCATTTGACGCCGACTCGGCCGACTCTGCGGATGTCGCCAATTCCAGCTACGCCAAGGACCAGCGAACAGAACACCAGCGGGACGACGAGCATCAGCAGCAAGCGCAGGAATAGCTGGCCGACCGGCTCCGTGATTTGCACGGTCACCCATTGCAGGGGAATCGAGCTTTCTCCGAGAAGCGCGTTGAGCGTGCCGCCGACCGTGGCGCCCCCCGCGAGCCCAATCAGGATCCGCACGTGCTGTGGAAATCTTGAGCTTTTTGAATCCTCGGACATCCGATATTCCTTTGTGCAGCGCCTGAAGTCACGGCCAAACCGGTGGCACTTTAGCGAAGTGAAGCCCGATGCACAAGTCGCGAACCGAGCGATCCGATGCGCTATACTCTGCCCGGTGGACGGGCGAAGCCGCTTGTTTCAAATTAGGGGGCGAACGTTGCGATATACGATCTTCAATACTCCCGTCGTAACGTCTGTTCTCCGGGGCATCTCCGCGGTCATCTTGAAAGCGACGGGTTGGCGCAAGGCAGGACCCGCCCCGGACCTACCCAAATACGTCGCGATATTTGCCCCGCATACCAGCAACTGGGACTTGCCCATGGTCCTGTTCTACGCCCTCGTGCTGCGGGTGAACATCGTCTGGCTGGGGAAGGACTCTCTCTTTCGCGCACCCTTCGGAGTCTTCTTTTCCTGGTTCAGCGGAATGCCCGTCGACCGTAACCGGGCTCACAACATTGTGAGACAAGTCGTGCGAATGTACGACAGTCGCGAGCGATTCATCATCGCTATCGCTCCGGAAGGAACCCGCAAGAAGGTCCGGGAGTGGAAGACCGGGTTCTATCACATCGCCCACGGGGCTGGCGTACCCATTGCCCCGGCATTCGTCGACTACCGCCGCAAGATTGCGGGGTTCGGGCCCACCATCACGCCCACGGGTGACATTGCCGCGGACATGGCAATCATCCGTACGTTCTACGCAGGCGTCACGGGCAAACACCCCGACAAGCAAGCGGAGCCGGAGATTGCGGAAAACAAGGACTGACGCGCGGGGAGACGAGCGCTTGGAGTGACGTTGAGCAGTCTCTACATGTCAGGATACGTTCGTTGCACTGCCAAGTGAAGGTGGCAACCGATACACGTCGATGAACGCCGAGAAGAGATTCAATCAAGCGGGAAGCACTTCAAACCACGGGGAGCACTGGGAACACGGAGAAATACAGAACAGTCCTTGCCGCGATAGAACGCATAGAAAGCAAAGAAGAGGGCGAGAGTTGAATATGAGCTTCTGCGAATAGAGCGAGAGTGGTATGGTCGGGAGATAGTGCCACAACACGGCTCACCCTGGGCTGGAGCAGGTTGGCCATAGAGATGGTATTCGTTAGTGAATGTCAGGGTTCTCGTACCAAATGAGGCCCAGGTTTTCGCGTTCTTCGGTGGTTATGACGTCGAGGTCTCCGTCGCCGTCGATGTCGAGGAGGGGGACGAGGTCGAATTTGGTCCCTTCGAGGCCGCTGATGGCGAAGGCTTCCCACTCGTCTTTGGCATTCCGGGAGAGGCGGAACACGCCGTGTTTCCGTTCCGCGTTTTCGCAGCTTACGACGAGGTCGTTGCGGCCGTCTTTGTCGATGTCTCCTATGGATACGGCTTTGCCTGTTCCCGTGTTTTCGGGCATGGGAATTTCGTGCTGTTGCCATTCGGCGTCCGTGGTCTTTTCAAACCACAGAATGCCCCCGTCGAGTGTGGCAGCCACGACATTGAGGTCTTTCGGGTTCATGAGGTTGCCCGTGTCCAGAAACATTACTTCGCGGTGACGCGCTCCGATAAGGTGACGGTTCCACGGAAGTCTGGCCAGGGCAGCACCGGGATTTTCTAGACACCAAACTCCTTGATCGGGACCTCTGCGGTCGCTGTACACGATGTCGAGGTCGGTGTCGCCGTCCATGTCGATTGGCACGATTGACATGATCCAGCCGGCCGGTTGAAGTTGGTTCCAGACCCAGTGGTTTGCGTCGCGCGGGTTGGAGGGGGCTTCGAACCATCCTATGCTGGCGTCCTTGTTCTTGCCCGCGGCCACGAAGTCGGGGCCGTGCCGTGCATCGATTGGGAACGGCGCGGCAAACATCCATTGGCGGCCTTGGCTTGCTGGCAGCGGGGTGGTGGTCCATGCGGAGGGATCGCCGTAGCGGGATTTGTCCGTGGGGGCCCAGTGCAGGTATACGGTGCGGTCATCGCCTTCGGTGGAACTGATGACGTCCGCGGCTCCGTCGTGGTCCAAGTCGACGAGGACGGCGTCTTCCGGACTGGTTACCGTGCCGACTGTGACGACCGGCCATGGGGCACGGACCTTTTCTTGTTCGGGGTGGAGGTAGATGCGTATCACGCCGCCTTGTTCCCAGGCGGTTGCGATGTCGGGCCGGTCGTCTCCATTTGCGTCGAACAGGCGGGCGCCGTCCGCGCCTTGGGATGTCGCGTCAATCGTGTGGCGCTGCCAGGGTGTCCCTTGAATCGCGACGGTCTGTGCCCACGCGCTGGTGGTGATGACTGCCAGCATAGCGGCCAGCGGATATATGCGGTCGCATACGTGTTGTGTTCTTGTTCGTTTCACGTTGCTGGTCCTTGCGGTTCGCTTCTGGGAAACAAGGGTACATCATGGGGCCGGGAAATGCGTGCTGTCTGCGAGCGGCGTGGCGCACGGAGGGACTGTTGAGCTGGCTTCCCAGGACTGGGCGAAAGGTCGTAAGCTAGTCGGAGGTTAGCGTCGAGCGTGTGGGGGACCGCCGGGCCGGTATGCTTTGACAGGGGGGCGTGGGACGAAGGGATTCGTGGTGGAATTGGAGCGGGGAGTGTCTATGGCACGATTCACAAGGTGCGTCGGCGTTGCCGCCGTAACGCGCGCGCGACAACAAGCGCGATTCCCACGAGTGTGATTGTCCACAGAAATGCGTAACTCATGATCAGTAGAGCGCCGCCCCATCCTCTTTCCAGAGCATACACGAGGGGCAGGAAAAGCATGTTTTCAAGCCAAGTCATAGATGCGCGCACACCCGAAAACGTGGGGAAGTCTGGACTTGCGCTGGGGCTCTGACTGAACGAAGATAGCGTGAATTGCAGGCAAAAGGCGGCAAAAGATGCCGTGAGCACCGTGAAAAGTATTGGCCATTTTATTCTTCGTGAACGGGAAGTGGGTGTGAAGAGGAGACTAAAGGTTGTGCCTAGCGTGAGTACAATCGAAAAGAAGAATAGGTGACCTAAGGAACCAAGGTCCAGCAACGTAGTATTTGCCGAAGCGACGGGGGGGCTTGGAGAGTACAGATACAGAAAAGCTCTAAGGTGAAGACTTGCCCACATGGTTTCGGTCGTAAGCCAAAGGCCTGCTACAAGAAGCGGCAGCACATATCCAAGCCGCGAGAGCAGTTCTCGAGTCGAAGACCGGCGCATGTCATGTGAGTGTCCATCGAGCATAAGCGCAATTTGGCCCCGTGAGTACCGGACGTTTGAAGTATACACGATTGAATAGTGTAGCGCCACGGAAATTGGAGAAGAGGTGCTTGTATGCGAAACATGGGTGTAGTCATTGCCAGTCTCCTTGTTTGTTCCGGCGCATATCCGGCGGAGGCGGGTGGGGAGGCGTTGCAGGGGAAGAAGTTGGGGACGATATTCAACAACGATATCAACAACATCCTTTGGATGAGCACGGGGAAGGACATCAGCGAGGACGAGTATCGGTATGCGGTAATGCGGATTCTCGATTTGGGGCCGGGGGTGTTTGCGCAGAATGTGGGGATGCCGGACCCGGTCATTTACCGGAGCACGGTGGCGACGACGTGGGACAAGTATCACGCGGAGGTGACGAAGGCGGTGTGGCCGGAGACGAAGCCGGAGGATGCGGAGCGGCAGGCGGGGGCGATGCGGCGGTTGTTGGAACTGGGTACGGACCCGTTGACGATCACGATACAGGCGTGCCGGGAGCGGGGCGTACCCATCGTTGCGAGTTACCGCATGAATGCAGAGGATTTCTACGCGGGTGAATTGGACCTGTACGATTTCGGCCGCGCGCACAAGGATTTGTGCATCCCCGGGAAGAACTGTCTTGACCCGGTGCATCCGGAGGTCTATGCGCATCGCATGGAGATCTTTACCGAGGTCGCGAACGAATACGATATCGACGGCATCGAGTTCGATTTCCGGCGGTGGTACAACATGATTTCCGATCCGCTGAAGAATTATCCGATTCTGACTCGGATGGTGGCCGACACGCGGAAGATGCTGGATGAGACCGCGAAGCGCAAAGGCCGGAAAAGGTTGATTCTGGGCGTGCGCGTTGGGCCGATGCTTGAGGGGGCGTTTGTGAAAGAGGAGTTTCCGGGCGCATATTACGGGGAACCGACGAACGCATCGTGTCGGGAATTGGGGCTGGATGTGAAGACGTGGGTGGAACAGGGGCTTGTCGATTACATATGCCCCGCGCTGTTTTCGCCGATGGGTCTGCCTCGCACGAAGGAGTTCGTCGAGTTGACGAAGGGAACGGAAATAGGCGTGTATCCGACGATTTCGTACACGCCGAACTGGTCGCATTACGATGGGCCGAATCCGCCTGATAATGACGAGATGCGGTTGAAGCATGTCCGGGAGATTTGTACGGAAGCGATCAAATGCTATGACGACGGCGCCGATGGTGTCAGTCTTTTCAACTGGTTTCCGCATCAGTTCCCCGTTCCCGGGAAGGAGTACCAGGGGTGGGGCAGAAAACGGGAATGGGCAAAGGTGTACACGCCGGACTCGCTGGGGTTTGGGCAGGTGCAGCAGTACGTGTTGCCGAAGTTGGGGAGCGCGGAAGCGTTGCGGGGGTGCATGACGCGGGAGTTGCCGGGGGCGTTGCGGTTGAATGGAGAGAAGTGAAGAAAGGGACCTAAGCGACCAATGGGACCAAAAGGACTAAGATGAACTGCCTGCGGAGCCAAAGCGCTGGATGGGAAGCAAGTGCATCGTTACACCGGAGTTGCGCGATCTCCTGTTCGCGGCTATCATTCAGATGAAGTGTTTCAGTACTGGGCTGACAGGAGGGAATTCGTGGAGCGATTGATGCTCAGAGACGCCATGGCGCGGATTGGGGAATTGCCCACGTTGCCGACGGTGCTCAACAGTATTTTGGATGCGTTGGCCGAACCGGAGACGTCGGCCTTGGACCTTGGCCGGCTGATTGCCGCCGATCAGAGCCTTTCCGCGACGTTGTTGCGGCAAGCGAACTCGGCTTATTACGGTTTCTACCGGACAATTGGAAGCGTGCCGAATGCGGTGGTTGTGCTCGGATTTCGCGAGGTGCAGAACCTCGTGCTGACGGCGTCGGTGTTTCGGGCGTTTCCGTCGCAGGGGTCCGCGTACGACCGCAATCAACTTTGGCGGCACTCGCTTGCGACCGCGATGCTGTGTGAACGTCTCGCGAAGGCATTGCGGTTCTCTCCCGACGCCACGTTCTTCAGTTCGGGACTGCTTCACGACATCGGCAAGGTGGCGTTGGATTCCATCTATCCCCAAGCCGTGGTCGAGATTGTGGCGCGGTCGCGTGACGAGCGGCGCCCCATGCGCGAAATCGAGAAGGAAGTGTTTGGGCTGGACCATGCGGAAATCGGCGGCGTGCTTGCCGAGCACTGGAATCTGCCGCCAGCGTTGGCCGAGGCGATTCGCTGGCACCATGACCCGGAGTCTTCGACTAGTGCGCAGCAGCTTTCGCGGATGGTTGCTGCTGCGAATCACCTTTCCTATCTAGCGGGGATGGGCGAGACGGAGATGGGCCCGGGCATTGAAGCACCGACGGCCTCGCTCGAGCAGCTCGGCGTGACGGAGGCCATCACGAATGCCGTGGTGGAGGAGATGCGCGGGGGCAATGCCCGGATCGATGCGCTGCTTGGGGCCGTCGCGGCAGAAGCGTGACACGCTTTGTCACTCAAATCCGGGGCTGAGATTTGGATCTAAAGGCCAGCCACAATCGTTTTATGCCCGACGTCTCATACGTTCTGGAGTTGTGCAGGCCATGGAAGCTCTGCACCTATTTCGTGGGAATCGGAGTGCTTGCCTGCTGTTCTGAGATACTCCGGTTTTCCGATTGGGACATCGGGATCAGTCTCCTCATGGGTACGTTGACCTACGTCTGCGCACCGTGGAGCGTGAAGACGATGGTCAACGCAGCGCGCCGACGAACTACGGGGTGGGTTCTGCGAGTTTTGGCGGGTTTTGCGCTCGCTTGGGTCGTAACTGATTTGTCCTACTGGGCGTACAACGCAGCCATGGGACACCAGATGTTTCGGTGGCTCAACTTCAAGATTTCGTTTCCGCTCTATTTTGTCCTCGGGATCATGTGGAGTTATCAAGGGTCGCTGCGGGACATGTCGAAAAGAACGAGCCTGTGAGCTTAGCGAGA
Organism: Candidatus Hydrogenedentales bacterium; assembly: GCA_041662805.1. GTDB lineage: Bacteria > Hydrogenedentota > Hydrogenedentia > Hydrogenedentales > SLHB01 > JAIBAQ01. The sequence continues at coordinate 14,008 of JBAZRU010000017.1, forward strand.
GGTGGAAATGCTCCGTAATGCGCCTATTGGCCAAGTTCGCGTGCGATGGCTTGTCGCAGCGGTTCGAGGGACGGCAGGTGTTCGGCGGGTTCCTCGAAATAGGCCTCAGCCCATTTCAGCACGGTCTCGATGACTCGCGTACGCCAGCGGGTCTCGGGGCGGCTCACTTCATCGCGCAGAAACAAAATGTCCCGCAGGAGACACTTGCGTTCATCGCCATCGAGGGGGGCGAACTCCGCTTCCTGAAGTAATTGTTCCATCAGCACGGGGACATCTGCCAGGGCCGATTCGAGTTCGTCCGGTTGCGGGGGGAACCGCAGGTTGAACTCGTACCTGTTCTCAACCAAGTCGATTCCGTTGGCCGTGATGCGCGCCGCGGCAAACCACGGCGGATTGTACCCTATCATCAATTCCACAAAGGCTTTGTCTCCCAAATAGTGGATGTTCGCAAGGAGGTCTTCGCGGGGGATCGTTCCGTCCTCCAGGACGTCCTCGGGAGTGAGCATCTCGAGGGGATCCTTAAGATAGTGCTCGTAGAGGATCGTCAAGAGCCTGCGGCGTACGGACTTGGGAGTCATATTGGACATGGGACTGGATTATAGCAGCCCGCGACGCAGGACAAAAGGGGCAATATTTCGAGGGTGCTCTTATCAAATCATGGCAGTCTAGACCATACTTGCATTTGTTGATTAAGTTGGTATACAATGCATTTCAAGTTCCGGACGCACGGATGGGATTCGAGTCATTGACTCAACCGTAGCACGGTGTTACCATCGCGCAATCCTTCCCTGGACTGGCGGCTGAATTGGAGGCCGAATTGGTTTGTGCGGGGGAACTGGTGTGCATCAACGCAAAACGTGGATAGACCGACCTATTTCGGAGGACGACTGAGATGCGAGTGTATGAAGACGCCAGTTTTAGTATTGGCAACACCCCTCTGGTTCAACTTCAGCGCATTGGTAAAGGGCTCAAGGGCAAAGTCCTGGGCAAAGTGGAGGGACGGAACCCGGCTTACAGCGTTAAGTGCCGAATTGGCGCCGCGATGATTTGGGACGCGGAGAAGCGCGGGCTCCTTAAGCCTGGTGGAACGCTTGTGGAGCCGACCTCTGGAAACACGGGGATTGCATTGGCATTTGTTGCGGCAGCGCGTGGCTACAAGCTGGTGCTGACGATGCCGGAGACGATGAGTCTTGAGCGCCGGGCCATGTTGAAGGCCTTTGGAGCGCAGTTGGTGTTGACGCCGGGAGAAAAGGGAATGCCGGGGGCGATTGCCCAGGCTGAGGCGATCCTTCAGGAGCACCCGGACTATTTCTTGCCGCAGCAGTTCAAGAATCCGGCGAATCCCGAGATACATTTCAAGACGACCGGCCCGGAAATCTGGAACGACACGGATGGACAAATTGACGTGCTGGTGTCGGGTGTCGGGACGGGCGGGACGATTACCGGGATTTCGCGTTATATCAAGCAGGAAAAGGGGAAGAAAATCCTCTCCGTCGCGGTTGAACCTACGGCTTCGCCGGTGTTGTCCGGAGGAAAGCCTGGTCCGCATAAGATCCAAGGGATCGGGGCAGGGTTCAAGCCGGACGTGCTGGACCTGAGCATCGTAGACCGCATAGAACAAGTAACTAATGAGGAGGCCTTTGAGACAGCGCGGCGGTTGACGCGCGAAGAAGGTCTAATCTCTGGAATAAGCTGCGGCGCGGCCGCGGCGGTGGCAGTACGGCTGGCAGCGCAGGACGAGTTTGCGGGCAAGACGATTGTCGTGATACTTCCGGATTCGGGCGAGCGGTATCTGTCGACGCCGTTGTTCGAAAACTAAACGAGTAGGGAGAAGCTCTTGATGTCCGAGAATACATTTGGCTTGGGTACTTTGGCATTGCACGGCGGGCAGGTGCCCGATCCGACGACGAACGCGCGCGCGGTGCCCATCTACCAGACGACTTCGTATGTTTTCGACAGCCCGGAGCACGCGGCGCGGCTGTTTGGTTTGGAAGAGTTCGGCAACATCTATTCGCGCATCATGAATCCGACTGTAGACGTATTCGAGAAGCGCATGGCCGCGCTCGAAGGCGGCGTCGGCGCGCTTGGGCTCTCGTCGGGATCGTCGGCCGTGACGCTGGCGTGCTTGAACATCTGTAAATCGGGACAGAACTTCGTGTCGTCATCGACGCTGTATGGCGGCACCTATAATTTGTTCGCCCACACGTTCAAGGACCTGGGAATCGAGGCGCGATTTGTCGATGCGAGCGACCCGAAGAATTTTGCGAAGGTCATCGACGACAAGACGCGGTTTCTCTATATCGAGTCCATCGGAAATCCGGCGGGCGACGTGGCTGATTTCGAGGCGATTGCAAAGATTGCGCACGACAACGGCATCCCGTTGATCGTGGACAGCACCGTGACTTCGCCGTTGCTGTTCCGCCCGTTCGAACACGGCGCGGACATTGTGGTGCATTCGGCCACGAAGATTATCGGCGGGCACGGCACGAGCATTGGCGGCGTGATCGTTGACAGCGGCAAGTTCGATTGGAACAACGGCAAGTTTCCCGAACTCACGGAACCGAGTGAGAGCTACCACGGCTTGAAGTTTTACGATGCGCTGAAGCCGATTGGCAACATCTCGTACATCATCAAGGCGCGCGTGACCTTGCTGCGCGACTTGGGCCCGTGCTTGTCGCCGTTCAATGCCTTTTTGCTTTTGCAGGGGTTGGAGACGCTACATCTGCGCGCGCCAAGACACTGCGAGAACGCCCTGAAACTTGCGCAGCATCTTGAGGGGCATCCGAGCGTGGAGTGGGTGAACTATCCCGGACTGAAGAGCCATCGCGACTATGCGCGGGCGCAGAAGTATCTCCCGAAAGGCCAGGGCGCGATCTTCGTGTTCGGTATCAAGGGAGGCCTCGAGGCGGGGAAGAAGTTCATCAGCAATGTGAAGCTGGCTTCGCACCTGGCGAACGTGCTGGACGCGAAGACGCTGGTCATTCATCCGGCGTCGACGACGCATCAGCAGCTCAATGCCGAGGAGCAGGCGGCGGCAGGCGTCACGCCGAATATGGTGCGCGTGTCAGTGGGCCTTGAAGATATTGCAGATATCCTTGCGGACTTCGATCAGGCATTGGCCGCGGCGAGCAAGTAAGTGCCATGGAATCCCGATGACGCAATTCGTAGTTCAACCTTGCGGCACTCCAAGGCAAAGCGGTAACTATGGCTGACGAAGGTTCGGTCGGAATAGTCGAGACGAAGCACTTCACGTTTGCGCAACCTCCAAACCCGATGGAGTTGGACTGCGGACGGAAGTTGGGCCCGGTCACGCTTGCGTACGAGACGTACGGAGAACTGAACGCGGACCGATCCAATGCCGTATTAATCGTGCACGCTTTGTCGGGAGATGCGCATGCGGCGGGATACCAGTCCGCGGACGACCGAAAGCCGGGTTGGTGGGACAACATGATCGGGCCCGGCAAGGGGTTCGACACCAACAAGTATTTTGTCATTTGTTCGAACGTGCTCGGTGGATGCCAAGGCTCCACCGGGCCGTCTTCCATCAATCCGGAGACGGGCAAACCCTACGGCCTGTCGTTTCCAATCATCACCATCGGCGACATGGTCCGTGCGCAGCGTGAGTTGATCCGGCACCTCGGCATCGAAAAGCTGCTATCCGTCGCGGGCGGGTCCATGGGCGGCATGCAGGCGATGGAATGGATGACGCGTTTCCCCGAGATGATGAAGTCGTCCATCGTCATCGCGTCCACGCCGCTACTGAATGCACAAGGCATCGCGTTCGACGCGGTCGGGCGGCACGCGATTCAAGCCGACCCCGCGTTCAATGAGGGCGACTATTACGACAATGAGGAGCATCCGGCCCAGGGGCTGTCGATTGCGCGGATGCTTGCGCACATCACGTATCTATCGGATGCGTCGATGCGTGCGAAATTCGGGCGCGCATTGCGCAAGGCCGAGCGTTACAGTTTCGATTTCGGCAGCGAGTTTTCCGTCGAAACGTATCTTGACTATCAAGGCGAGCAGTTCGTTAATCGTTTCGACGCGAACAGCTATCTCTACATCACGAAGGCGATCAACTACTTCGACGTAGCCGCGCCGTATGGATCGCTCGACAATGCGATGGCGCGCGTGAATTGCAAGGTGATGGTCCTGTCCTATTCCTCGGATTGGCTCTATCCCGCGTATCAATCGCAGGAAGTCGTGAACGCGCTTACGCGTCAACGCAAAGACGTCACGTACTGCAACATCCTGTCGGACTATGGGCACGACGCGTTTCTGCTCGAAGTCGATGTGATGAAGAAGATCATCAGCGGTTTCCTGGAGAATGCGCAGCATCCCGTGAACGAGCGGCGGGGCGGGCCTGTGAAAGCGGATTCCGAAGCCGAGCTTGGGCCGCCTCCGGCCATATCGTCGAGCATTTACGAAGGCCATCGCGTCGACTACGACATGATTGTCGATTTGGTGGATAGCGGGAGCCGCGTGCTGGATATTGGATGCGGCGACGGCGAGTTGCTTGAGGACCTGATCACGCAACGCCGCGTGAACGGGATGGGGCTGGAGCTTGCGCAAGGCAACATCGTGAGCTGCATACGGCGCGGGATTTCGGTGGTCCAGGCCGACGTCGATCAAGGGTTGCCGGGAATGCCCGACGACAGTTTCGACTATGTAATTCTGAGCATGACGTTGCAGGTTATCCGCAAACCGGAGCAGGCGTTGAATGAAATGCTTCGGGTGGCGCGCAAGTGCATCGTGAGCTTTCCGAACTTCGGGTTCTGGAAAGTGCGCGCGAAAATGCTGGCGCTCGGACGCGCGCCGGTTACGCGCAACCTTCCGTACGCGTGGTATGTCAGCCCGAATAGGCATGTACTCGCCATCAACGACTTTCGCGAGTTTTGCGCCTTGCGCGGCATTCGTATCGAACGCGAAATACCGCTGAATCGCAAAGGGCTTGGCTGGTCGGCGCGCATGTGGCCGAACCTTCTCGCGGATGAAGCGGTCTACGTCATCACGCGCCGATAGGCGTTCGCGCCACGGCAGAGTCAGCGGCTTTCTCGAAGTCACTTGAAGCCATCAGGGGATCTCGTATCGTTCCGGCAGATCAAGGAAGATGCGCACGAGTGCGGAGGCAACCTGCGGTGTGTCGGCTCCAACACGGATCCTGTGCTCGCCCGCGTCAATCGCGATAGTCTCCGGCGCATCTCCAATTGACTCGGGTTCGGCAAACGCGGGTCCGTAGCGCCGCCACGCCTGGTCTGGATAGAGGAAGGCGAATTGGCCCGCGGCGAGGGAGCCGTTGAAGGCAACTCGGCGGCCATCGACTTCGACCCATGGATTGCCCAGGTCTTGCGAGTCGACCGCACGCAGTGCTTTCACGTCGTCGATTGCGCAGGTGACCGCGGCATTGGCGGGGAGACCGTTGTAGTAGAAGCTCAACGTGCGCACTTGGCTGTAATCCATGGGGTCTTTCTCGGGACGCGGCAATTGCTGATAACGCCACCCTGTGTAGTCATTCGCGATGTAGTAGTCGGTGGCTTTGGATCCATCCGTGAGTTGCAGCTTGAAACTGCCGCCTTTCGCGTCGCCACGCAACCAGAACCCGATGGCCTTGTACCACGACAGGTCGAGGGGCGGATCGAAGACTTTGGTAATCACGGACCAGCCGTCGGGCGTGGCGAGGGAACTGGTGGCGGTGTAGACGGCGCAGGACTGCCCTTCGCGGGCGTCTTGCGCCAACGTAAAGCGGTGTATCACTCCATTGAGCGTCGCGCCGCCTTGGCCCTGCTCGATGACTTGCACGGGCGCACCGGGCGGGGGAGTGTTCAGATACGGCGCGAGGTCATCGAAAATCTCGAGCGTAAGTGCGGTTTCGTCGCGATACGATGGGCCGGGCGCGAGCCACTGACCAGGAACCACGCGAAACTGCACCCCCAGTTTTGCCGGGCCATCCGGGACGCGCACGGTCCACGTGCTGCTGGCCGGGTCGGCGGTATCGAATGCATGCCACGGTTCGTAGTCGACGCGTTGAAAAGCCTCATGGCCGGCGTCGCCGACCAAGCGAAACTCCCTGCGGTGACCGCGCAGGGCCTCGCGCTCTTCAGGCGTCTTTTGTCCGGTCAGCACTGGAGCAACGCGCAGGCGCTCGCGCATGACTTCGGGGACGCGGCCCGAGAGGCGCAATCGTTCGTAGCGGGAAATCAGATCGAGGATTTCGCCGGTGAATGGATGGTTGCGCGCGGCCTGGAGCGAGACCTGAAAGGACATAGAGGAGTTGTAGCCGATGGTGGCTCCGAGGATGTACTCGAACATATCCGGGGCGGCGGTGGGGTCGTAGCCGTAGTACCAGCCGATATCGAGAGGCATGGCGTCGCGTTTGAGGGAGTCGAAACCACCGGAGCGCTCGTCGAGGTAGGCCTTGAGGTCGTCGTGTCCGTCCGCGGAAGCGCTACGTGAAAGCATGTGCCAGGAATAGTGGCTGTAGCTGCTGGCCTGGAGGAGGATGTCCTTGCGCTTGAGCTTGTCGTAATAGCCTTTGATGAGGCGCGCGTTGTAGTACCAGTGTTCGCCTTGGAGCCATTCGGAGCCGTCGAAGTAGAGCATGTCCACGTCGCACGCGTTGGCGACTTTGGCCATGTTCGTGGTGACTTCATCGAACAGGGTCGAATCCATGTCGTGGAGGAAGTAGCCGTAGGTGCGCTTGAGATGGCGGATGGCCTCACCCTTGGCATGCGGCGCGGCAACGGTGCCGAGATGGCCGCGTTTGCACGCGGTAAAGCCGAAGGGGGCTTCCATGGCGCGCGCACCATACGAGATAAGTTCGTCGCCAATTTGGATGACGGTGCCTTCGCTCATGTAGCCAAGGTCAAGGGCGACGAAAGCGTCGGGAGCGGCGGGCGTCGGGATGACATCTGTCGTGGCGTCGATGTTGTCCGCAAGTTCGATGGAGACATCGCGCACGATGCGCGGGTCGGGTATTGGCGTCAAGTACGGATCGTTGAGATAGATCGAAGCGCCGAGGAAATGGAATCCCACGCGGAAGCCGTCCTGCTTGAATCGTTGCACGGTGCGAGCGAGGGTGTCGAGGCCACCGGGGAAGGCTGTGTCGTTGACTTCGAAGTGTCCAGTCGAGCGGGTCCATGAGTCTTGGAGGATGAGAATTGTGCCGAAGCCACCGCGACGCGCCAGGGCAACGACGTCGTCATATTCGGGTTCGCTGAAGCTCGTGATGAATAGATACGACTGCTTCGTGATCGGGGACGTCTTGAGCGGCTCCCCTTCGTACTTGGGACTGGGGAGTCCCGAGGCGACTTCGAATCGTTGCATGACGTCGTAAAACGTTTCCTTGGTCGAGACGAGCACTCCGAAACGCGCGGGCAGCAGGCCGTGGGCAGCGAAGGTTTCCAGTTTGAGGTTGGGCGTCGGATCGAGAAAGAACTGCGACGTGTCTGCCTCAAAGTCCTCGAGGAGTTGGGCCTCCTCGCGACCGTTGCGCTCGACGACTGCTTCGATTCGATCGACGAGACAGGTAACGGTTTTGCCGGCGGGCAATCCGTTGTAGAAGAGATTGAGCGCCGAGACATGCGATGGATTCAGCGTGTTATAGGTGCTTTCCGCGACGGCGACCTGCTGCCAGCCCGTAAACGTGATGGGGATGTAGGTGTCGCGGTATCCGCCGGCGCCGTCGTAGAGTTGGATCTTCAGTGCTTCGCCTTGTCCGTCGCCATGGACCCATGCGCGAATGGCCTTGAGACCGGTGAGGTCCACGGGCCTTTGGAGTGTCCGACCGCAAACGCTCCAGCCTAAGTCTTTGGAATCAGCAGTTGCCGTGAATTGTGCCGCGCCTGTCCCCGACTTGGCGTCGGTGGAAATAGTGAATGTGTGCGAACAACCGGGTCTGTCCGCGTTGTAGCCGTCGAGTGTGTTCGAGAGTGCGTGGACATTGGGCTCCGCTGCGGAAAGGGTCACGACGTGAGTAGGAGTGCGCGCG